>JAKSBK010000196.1 GCA_022361155.1 Pseudomonadota bacterium | reverse complement strand
TGGATGCTGGCACGAGCGTTCGCCACGGTGGCTTCGGAAAACGCGGCGGTGCATTCAGGCTTGACGCGAACGCAGACGTGCACGATTAGCATTCAAGGTCTCCAGCAGTTCGCGAAGTGGTCTGGTGTGGAACTTGCGGCCTGCATCGCCGACCACTATTGATCGCTCCCGCCGCTGCGGCGCACCACCTACGACGACGGGGGTCAAGTCCATCATCGTGCTACGAGCAAGCTATGGCAAGGCGGGGGATGGCAAGGCGGGGGATGGCAAGGCGGGGCTCCCGCATCCTCCCCTGAGAGCACCCCCATTGATACCCAAATACCCACGATACTTCAAGGCCGATTCGAGCTCGTGGCAAAATAGCCCTATTCTTCCGCGGGCCCCAAAAGGCGTGACGGTGGAGAACACAGCGGCCATTTCGAGGAGGAGCAACACGTATGCGCGTAGTCGGCGTCATGGGCTCTGGCACGTCGGCCCACGAGGATCTGGCGCGGCCCTTGGGCGCCTACTTGGCTCGCCTGGGCGTCCATCTACTGTGCGGTGGCGGCGGCGGGGTGATGGCCTCGGTGGCGAAGCACTTTCGAGCCGCGGGAACGCAAGGCCTGGTGGTCGGCATCGTGCCTGCTGCCCGGCACGCGTCGAGCAGTCAGCGACCGCTACCGCCTTCCGGCTACCCCAACCCCCACGTGGATCTGGTGATACAGACCCATCTGCCGGCGCGGGGAGCCGATGGAACCGACCTGTCGAGTCGCAACCACATCAATATCCTGAGCAGTCACGTGGTTGTAGCGCTGCCGGGCGGCGGCGGTACGCTGTCGGAGATCGCACTTGCGCGTCGCTATCGGACCCCCATCGCTGTCTATCGCGGGTCGCATCCGCCGCTGGCGGGCCCCGCCGAGCCGCTGCTGCAGGCAACCGAGCTGTACGAGATCGAGCGTTTCGTAGAGCATCACTTGGACGGACCCCCAACCATACCATGAAGGACACCATCGGAGGGCGGCAGGAGCATGCCGTGACACAGCATTTTTCTGTTCTTGCGACCAAGAGCACCAAGTGGGGCGTAGCTGATGCCGCTGACCGCCTCCCCTGCGCGGGGGCGGTGCCGTGACGAAAGGCACGCCAAACGAGTGCGCTCAGGCAACGCGTGATGTGCCCTCCGGCGAGGGGTCCGACACCGGACCATCCAACTTCCTGGACGAAGCAGTCGCCTCGGACGTCGCCGAAGCTGGGGAAGCTGGCTGGCTCCGTACTCGCTTTCCTCCCGAACCGAACGGCTACCTGCACATCGGGCATGCCAAGTCGATCTGCCTCAATTTCGGGCTGGCGCGCAAGTATGCCGGCACATGCAGTCTGCGTTTCGACGACACCAATCCAAGCACCGAGGAGGCGCAATACACGCGCGCGATCGAGGACGACATCCGCTGGCTCGGTTTTGACTGGGGCGCGCGCCGCTGCTTCGCGTCCGATTACTTCGAGCAGCTCTACGAATGGGCCTTGCTGCTCATCAAGGCGGGCAAGGCCTATGTCGATAGCCAGAGTGCGGGGCAGATCCGCGATTCACGCGGCGACTACTACCGCCCGGGAGTAAACGGACCTTACCGTGATCGTAGCATCGAGGAGAATCTCGACCTGTTCGAGCGCATGCGAAGCGGAGAGTTTGCCGAGGGCGTGCATGTCCTGCGGGCCAAGATCGACATGCAGCACCCGAATCTGAACATGCGCGACCCCATCATGTACCGGATTCTACATGTGCCACACCATCGCACGGAAAGCGCCTGGTGCATCTATCCGACCTACGATTGGGCCCACGGCCAATCGGACGCGATCGAAGGGATCACGCACTCGGTCTGCACCCTCGAATTCGAGGATCACAGGCCGCTTTACGACTGGTTCCTCGAGCAGCTGCCGGTCGCTTTGCATCCGCGCCAAATCGAGTTTGCACGTCTCAATCTGACCTATACGGTGCTCAGCAAGCGCAAGCTGCAGGAGCTCGTGAGCGCCGGTGTGGTCACGGGCTGGGATGATCCTCGGATGCCCACCCTATCGGGCATGCGTCGGCGCGGTTATACGCCGGAAGCCATCCGAACTTTTTGCGGCCGGATCGGGGTGTCCAAACGCGACAGTCTGGTCGACGTTTCGCTCCTCGAGCATGCTCTTCGGGAGGACCTCAATGCGCGCTGTCCGCGCGTGATGGCAGTGCTGCGACCTCTTCGGGTCGTGATCGACAACTACCCCGAGAACCAAACAGAGCGACTCGAGGCTCCAAACCATCCCGAGGATCCAAGCTTCGGGTCGCGCGCGTTGCCGTTCTCGCGCGTGCTCTACATCGAGCGCGACGATTTCCGGGAGGCAGCGCCCAAGAAGTGGTTTCGCTTGGCCCCCGGCCGCGAGGTGCGCCTGCGCCATGCTTGCCTTGTCCGCTGCACCGACGTGATCAAGAACGAGTCCGGCGAGGTCGTGGAGTTGCGGTGCAGCTGGGATCCAGGTTCGCGCGGAGGCACACCCGCCGATGGGCGCAAAGTGCGGGGAACCCTGCACTGGGTCAGCGCCCGCGCAGCGGTACCAGCGCAAGTGCGCCTATACGATCGTCTGTTTCTGGAAGCGAATCCCTTGGCGGCCGACGATCCCAGCAGCGACTGGAAAGCCCGCATCAACCCTGGTTCCATCGAGGTAGTCGATGCCATGGTGGAGCCCAGCCTCGAGAGCGCACGCGCCGGGCAGCGCTTTCAGTTCGAGCGGCTCGGCTATTTCTGTGTCGATGCGGTCGATTCCGATTCGGCTCGACCCGTCTTCAATCGTACGATCGGTCTGCGCGACAGCTGGGCCAGGCTCGAACGCAAGCTCGCGGACAACGAACGCGCCCCACTGGCCCCGGAGCGCATTGGCGCCGCTGCACGGGGCTCCGGCAGCTCGGGCTAGCTACATGACGGTGCACAGCATCGAAATGGACCGCAGTCTTCGTGGGTGCGCCTTGCCAGCGACCGGCAGCCCTCGACGCCAATCGATCACAATCCCTGGCAAGCGGTACTAGTACTAGTTGGAGTGGTCGCGCACAAACTGCCTCATAAAAGCCACGAGTCGTTCGCAGCCTGCCGGCGGGAACGCGTTGTAGATGCTCGCGCGCATGCCGCCCACCGAACGATGGCCCTTGAGGCCCGACAGACCTGCGCGCTCAGCCTCCTTGACGAAACGCGATTCCAGGGTCTCGCTCGGCGCTCTAAAGCACACGTTCATGCGCGAGCGACTGTCCGGTCGTGCTGTGGCTCGGAAAAAGCGGCTCTGATCCAGGTAGTCGTAGAGCAGCTGGGCTTTGGTCCGGTTCTGCTCTGCGATGGCCGCAAGACCGCCCCGGTCCTCCATCCAGCGCAGAACCTCTCGCAGCACGCACAGGGCGAAGACCGGTGGCGTGTTGTAGCGGGAGCCGTGCTCGATGTGCGTTCGGTATTGCAGCATGGTCGGCAGCTCGCGCTTGGCGCTTGCTGCCAAGTCGCGCCGTACCAAGACCAGGGTGAGCCCGGCGGGTCCCAGGTTCTTTTGGGCCCCGGCATAGACCAAGTCGAGCCTGCTCAGATCCAACGGGCGGCTGAGAATATCGCTCGACGCGTCGCAGATCACGGGCACGCCCTCGGGCGCGGCCGGCACGTCGGCCCATTCGGTCCCGAAGATGGTGTTGTTGCTCGTGTAGTGTATGTAGGCGGGGTTGGGTGAATAGCGGATCGCTTCGGGCGCTGGGATATACGAGTAGTTCTTGTCAGTGCTGCTCGCGGCTACATGCGCTGTGCCAAAATGCTTGGCTTCCTTGATCGCCTTTTGGGACCACGAGCCCGTATCCAGGTAGTCGGCGGTGGCGTCCTGTTGCAGCAGGTTCATGGGGACCATGAAGAACTGGCTCGAAGCTCCGCCCTGAAGAAACAGGACCGCGAAATCGTCCGGGATGCGTGCGATTCTACGCAGCGCTGCTTCGGTCTCTTCGAATAGCGTCGAGATGGGTCGGCTGCGGTGGCTGTGCTCGAGCACACCAATTCCGGAGTCCTCGTAGCTCCAAACCGCCTGCTGGACTCGCTTGAGGGCAGGCGCGGGAAGCGTCGCCGGGCCGGCGGAGAAATTGTAGATGCGGTCGTTCATCTGGATATTCACTGTTCTGCACTGATCTGTGTAAGCTCGACGCTCATGATCTGGGGAGAGCTCGCGCGCAGCCGTTGCAGCTCGTTGGCTGGCGAGTCCGATAGCTGGATACGTGCGCAGGCCGCACGGTTGCCTTGATAGAGGATATTTTCCATATCTTCCACGTTGATATTCAATTCGCTGAGAATCCGAAACACGCTGGCAAGAACTCCGGGGCGGTTTTCGTGCCGCACGGTAAGCAGGTTGGTGGCGTGGCTCCTGCGCGCGCGGTTGACGCAGTCTAGCACCTCCCCGCTGGCTGCGAAGCGCCTGACGATCTCGACGGCATGCAGCGCGATCGCCTGCTGGGCCTGGTCGGTGGAGGCGCCCACGTGATGGCTGCCAAAGACCGTGGCCTGCGCGAACAGGGGATGTTCGAAGCTCCCAGTCGCGCCCTTGGGCTCTGCCTCGTACACGTCGAGTCCCGCGCGCAGCCCCTTGTCGCGTACGCCGCGCAGCAACGCCGCCGAATCGACCACTTGCCCGCGCGACGTATTGATGAGGTAGGCTCCCGGCTTCATCGCATCAATGAACTGGTCATTGACCAGATGACGCGTCTGCGCAGTCAGCGGTACGTGAAGGGATACGACGTCGCTGTGTCGAGCCAGGGTGAACCGGGAATCGACCCGTTTCACGCCCAGCTGTTCCGCAATGCGGGCGTCGAAGTCCTGTGACCATACGAGCACCTGCATCCCGAACGCCCGGCCCCTTGTCGCGACCTCCTGACCGATGTTGCCGAACCCTGCGATGCCGAGCGTGCGGCCGAAGAGGCCTCGCGCCTTGCTGTACTCCTTCTTGTTCCAGTGCCCGCTGCGCAGCTCCGCACTCTGGCCGGGCAGGCGACGATCGCAGCACAAGACAAGGCCAAAAGCCAGCTCGGCCACAGCGATGGCATTCTTGCCAGGGCAGTTCGCCACGAAAACGCCAGCATGCGACGCTGCGGCTACATCGATCGTGTCGTAACCAGCACCGGCACGAACGATGAGCTTCAGTCGCTCGGCGGCCGCGATCACGGCTGCACTGACACGCGTGCTGCGGACGATGACCACGTCTGGATCCTGGTTGGTGACGGCCTGCACCAACGTCTGCGGGTCGAGCTCCGGTTGAAAGCTCACTTCGCATCCCAAATCGGTCAATTGCTGCTGACCGATCGCATCGAACTTATCTGCTATCAGGATTCTCATCACACACCAACCTCTGCGATGCTCCGTGCCGGCGGCCCAGCCGCCGAACCAGGCAGCCAGCTACATGCAGATCA
This sequence comes from Pseudomonadota bacterium, assembly GCA_022361155.1. Lineage (NCBI taxonomy): Bacteria > Pseudomonadati > Pseudomonadota > Pseudomonadota bacterium. Next base: position 22,972 of record JAKSBK010000196.1, on the reverse strand, counting down.
TCTTACAAGCGATAGCCCGCCCTGACATAGCCGAAGACTCCGGGAATCTCGTAGGTGGTGGCGTCGAAGCCACGACCACAGCTGTAGCATGCGGGGGGTGCCTGATTGAGGATGTTGTTCACTCCCACGGTGAAATCGAGCCTTCGATCCAACCGCTCGGGACTCCACGTGACCTGGACGTTGTTGTAGAAGGTCATGGGCATCGTGCGTTCGTCGCTTTGTGGGTCGGTGCAGTACTTCTCGTGGTAGGTGATCGTCTCGCCAGGCACCAAGTCCGTGTCGGGCAGCCGGCCGCAGCTTTCGGTGACCGAACCGAGGTAGCGCAGCGTCCAGGATGCGCGCAGGTTCGGGCTGTGCAGCCAGTCGAGAATCAAGCTCGATTTGAGGCGGGGATAGGCGCGCAAAGGGCTGCCCACTTCCGTGCCTGCCCTCTCGATGGTTGCAACGCCGCTCTGGCTTCCTGCCGGGAGGATTTCGCTGAAGCTCAGCAGGACGCTGCTCAGCGACGTGAGCCGGAACTGGCCAAAGGCGGTGTGGGGAGACCAATAGCTCAAGGTGAAATCCACGCCGTCGGTCGATATGCTGCCGAAGTTGGTCAGCTGACCGTCGATGCGCTGGATGGCACCTCCGGGCACGCGGGCGATCCGATCGCACGCCGCCTGGTCGTTGCCGAGCACGCAGCGATCCAGGGTTACCTGGCCGTTGATCGCCTGAATCGGGTCGTTGATCTGGTAGCGGTAGTAGGTCACTTCCAGTGAAAGCCGGTCCACCCCCGGCAGCTCGCTGACGAAGGAGGGGCTGTAGACCAGACTCGCTGTCAGGCTGGTGGAGGTCTCGGCCTTGAGCTCCGGATTGCCGCCCGTCGTCACGGGCAGCTGCGAGTTGGCCTGCGTGTAGGAGCCGTCGCTCGGCAGGATACCTGCGTTCCACACCTGCTGGCAACGCGCCGCGATCTGCGCTTGCTCCTGCTGCTTGACGGGGTCTTGGTGCATCTTGTTGAAATCGGAGCAGCGGTCCGCCAGGCCCTGATCGAAGCGAGCCGGAGAGCCAAAGAGCTCTCCGATCCCCGGAGCGCGGAAGCCCTGACCCCAGCTGCCGCGAAAAAGAACATCGTCGACCAAACGCAAACGTGACCCAACCCGATAGGTCGTCTGCGTGCCCGATGTGCTGTAGCTCGAGACACGGGCTGCTCCCGAGACGTCCCACAGGTCGACAGGTCCGGCCTGATCAAACAGCGGCAGCCGGACCTCGGCGTACCCCTCGGCAACGTCGATGCTGCCTCGCGTGGGCGCGGCGGGGATGCCGGCTGTATCGCCTCGGGCCACGATGCCATCGGGCTGAAAGAATCCTTGGTGCCGCCGCAGCTCGACTCCTGTGGCGAAGCCCATAGTGCCTCCAGGCAGCTCCGCGATACCGCCCGTGATGTTCAGCGTAAGATCAATCAACGTTTGCTGTGAGACGTCCTTTTGCACGAACTGGATGTAGTCCAGCATCTCCCGGGTGATGGTTCCCAGACCGCCCGAGCCCTGGCCGCCGAAGATGTTGAGCGGTACGCACTTGGGATCCAGGGCGCATTCGTTGTAGCTCAGCGCCTTGCGAATCCGCTCTGCGTCGTAGGCGTTGTTCTTGATCTGGTCGGCCCGGTTGACTCCATAAACAAACGTTGTGTCCCAGTGGAAATCTTGGCTGCCGAGGCTGAAGTCGCCGGCGAGACCGCCGGATGCAACCAGGGTGTTGACGGTTTGGTTGAAGATGCGAGGTCCCCCTTCGAGGGGCCGGCGGTAGATCACGAAGTTCGTCTCGGGCGTCAAGGCAAAAGGAAAAGGGCTGAAGTTCTGGTAACGGCTCGGCAGTGCCGCAGCCAGGTTCGGGTCAAAGCTCGGAATGGTCAGGGCTGTCAGCGGTCCGGTCCCGCCTCCGCCCGGACCGATCGGCAGGGGCTCGGGAGCGGCCTGGTTGACCGATCGGCGACGGGTGTACGCGATGCGGGCGTGGGCCTGAACCTGCGGGGAGAGGTGGTAGCCCAGCTGGGTGGAGGTGCCGAAGCGCCTCGACGGCGTGAGCACCAGATTCAAGGGTCCCCAATTGAAGCGCCGATCGCTGGTGAAGGGGTCGTAGTGAGCCATCCAGTTCGGGCTCTGCCCGGGTGGCAAGTCGTAGCCATCCCGCAGAGCGATATTGTGGCGGACGGGCCTGCCGGTCGTGGGGTCCAGCGCAGTGGGATCGGTGAACACGATCCGCCCCTGGGGTGTGTACGACGAGCAGCGGCTGTTGCACTCGACCATGTTGGGCATGGGCCAGCGCGTCTCATCACGGTTGCCCGTGACGACGCGCCTTTGGTCCGCAAAGGAAGCGGCGAAGAGCAGCGACATGCGGTCGCTGACGTTGCCCCAGCCCACGTTGTACTGCTGGGTAAAGCCGTCGAGCTGCAGCTGGCGGCCGGCCGGCCCGTCGATCGCGTCGCCATAGCCACCCGCGTACGCCGTGGCAAAGGCGCCGCTGTAGTTCTTCCTGGTAATGATGTTGATCACGCCCGCGATGGCGTCCGAGCCGTAGATGGGGGAGGCGCCGTCCTGAAGCACCTCGATGCGCTCGATCATGCCCATGGGGATCGTGTTGAGATCGGTGGCGGAGGGCACGCCGCTTGCGGAGGCACCCTGGATCCAGCGCACCCCGTCGACCAGCACGAGCACGCGCTTCGAACCCAGGTAACGCAGGTCGGCTTGCGTCGAGCCGGCACCAATACCGTTGCCGTCCGGGGGAAAACCGTTGTTCCCGCTGTCGTTGAACTTGGTATTGAGCGCGCCTCCGGATACCGGCAGCTTCTGGAGCAGATCGCCGACCGAGGTCTCGCCGCTGCGGTCTAGGTCCGTGCGGGACATGTCGATAATCGGGGCTTGCTTGTCCAGCACGTTGGTGCGGATTCTCGAGCCCGTCACGACGATCTCCTCGGCCTTCCCATCCGCGCCGGACGGGGCACGCCCCGCGGGTCGTGGCGTCTGTTGCGCGGATGCTTGCGCAGGAGCCGCCTTTGACCCGCCGGGTCCGGAAGCGGGCGGCACCTGCGCCTTCGCGGTTCCGTCAGGGCCAGGGAGCGACCCTGACACGAGGATCAATAAACTGGCTGCACGTTTAGGGAAGCTCATGGCAGACCTTTCCCACACTTTCCTTCATCGGGGAAGTGGAGCCTGACCCGCGTTCGCGGACTGCAGCGCCTCCTTGGTGCGCGGACTACGTGGGATCTGGTTTCGGGGTCTTTGGACCGGAGGCGGGCATCTCGGGTTTGGCGATGTACTGCGAGGGTATCGTCCCCGTCAGGCTGTCGAGGAAGGCCACGATCGCTTGCACCTTGTCGTCGCCCTGCTTTCCGCCGGTGGATTGATACTCCGCCATGATGGCGACCGTCTCCTTTAATCCAGCAAGCGAGCCGTCGTGCAGGTACGGCGCGGTCTTGGCGATGTTGCGTAGGCTTGGAACCTTGAAGAAGTACTTCTCGCCCTCGTTTTTGGTGACGCGGTAGCGCCCCTCGTCCTCGCTGGGGTAGGGCTTGAGCAGGCCGAGCTTCTGGTACATGTTGCCGCCCAGGAGCGGCCCGCTGTGGCAGGTGATGCAGCCCACTTCCATGAAGGCGCGCAGCCCGTCCTGCTGGGCCGCGCTCAGCGCCTTTTCGTTTCCGTTCAGGTAGTCGTCGAAGGGTCCGGGGGTCATCAATTTGCGCTCGAACGCGCCGATCGCCAGCCCGATATTGTTGTAGTTGATGGGATCGGCGTCCTCAGGGAACGCCTCCTGGAACAGCTTGGCGTAGCCCGGTATCGACTTGAGCACGGCGATCACGGCCGCCTCGCTCGGCATGGCCATCTCCACCGGGTTCAGGATCGGCCCCTTGGCCTGCTCCTCGACATCCGCTGCACGGCCGTCCCAGAACTGCGCGAAGTGAAGCGCCGCGTTGTAGACCGTCGGCGAGTTGCGATCCCCGAGCTGCCCCTTGTGGCCTTTGGACGTCTTGCGCGCACCGGGGGGCTCGCGCACATCCACTCCGTAGCTGGTCAAGTCGTGGCAGCTGTTACAGGACAGATCGTGGTTCTTGGACAGCCGTTGTTCGTAGTACAGGATGCGCCCCAGGTTGATCTTGGCTTCGGTCAGCGCGTTGCTGGCGTGAACAGCCTCGGCTGGAAGAGGCTGAAACAGGGTCTTCGCCTGCTCGAGCAGCTTTTGCTCCTCGCTTTCGGGCTCGGCAGCAGTCGCCGCCGCGGCTGCCGGGGCGGGTTGTGTCTTGGCGGCTTCCTCTTTTTTGTCGCACGCCGCCGCGCCTAGTCCCAGGCCCAGGCAACCCACCCACAGCGAGACCCTGGGGAGCGTCTTCGAAATGCTCCCGTAGACTCGTGTGCTGCTCTCGAACGCCGCTGCGCATCCCAGCTTCCGGGGCTGCGGTTGGCGCCCAACACCGTTTCCATGGCTACCTTGCGTCATCGACTCCTCCGCTCTTGGTCGCACGCCGGCTGTGCGGAGCTCCATCGTACACCCGCTTCGATTCCCAAGGAACCTACAGCCCGAGCTCTCGCTTGACTTCTGCGAACTTCTCGATCGCCATGGTCAAGTCTTGCTCAGTGTGCAGCGCGGATAGCTGCACGCGAATTCGCGCCTTGCCTTTGGGCACGACCGGATACGAGAAACCGACTACGTATACTCCCTTGGCGAGCATGCGGGCGGCCATTTGCTGCGCCACGAGCGCGTCCCCCAGCATGATGGGCACGATGGGATGCTCGCCGGCGGTCACCTCGAACCCCTGGGCTGTCATCCCTTCGCGAAACAGCATCGTATTTCGCTCTAGCCGGTCCCGGAGCGCCGTGCTCGCACAAAGCATGTCGAGCACCTTGATGGACACGGAGCCGATGATGGGACAGAGCGTGTTGGAAAACAGATAGGGCCGTGAGCGTTGCCGCAGAAGCTCCACCACTTCGCGTGGCCCGCTCACGAATCCGCCGCTCGCTCCGCCGAGAGCCTTTCCAAGCGTGCTGCTGATGATGTCCACCCGGCCCATGACGTCGCGTAGCTCGTGGCTGCCGCGTCCCGTCTTGCCCATGAAGCCGGTGGCGTGGGAATCGTCCACCATGACCAGCGCATCGTAGCGATCCGCGAGATCACAGATCTCGGCCAGCTTGGCCACGTAGCCATCCATGGAAAACACCCCGTCCGTTGCGATCAGACGATAACGGGCGTCTTTCGCAGCGACCAGCTGGGCCTCTAGATCCTGCATGTCGCAGTTCTTGAAACGCAAGCGCCGGGCCTTGCAGAGCCGAATCCCGTCGATGATGCTGGCGTGATTGAGCTCGTCGCTGATGACGGCGTCTTCGGAGCCCAACAGCGTCTCGAACAGCCCGCCGTTGGCGTCAAAGCAGGAAGAATACAAGATCGTGTCCTCGCTGCCCACGAACTGGCTCAGACGCTGCTCGAGCTCCTTGTGCACGGCCTGTGTCCCGCAGATGAAGCGCACCGACGACATGCCGTAACCCCAACGATCGATCGCTGCGTGCGCCGCCTCCAAGACTTCGGGGTGATCAGCCAGCCCGAGGTAGTTGTTCGCACAAAGATTGAGCACTTCACGGCCTTCACCGATGCCGACACGGGACTTCTGGTGCGTTGTGATGGCGCGCTCGTCCTTTTGCAGGCCACTCGAGCGGATTTCATTCAACTGATCTTGAATGTGCCGGCGGATTGAAGAAAACACGGCCTAACCGTTCGCCCACTTGAGCACGACTTTTCCGGATTCCCCTGCACGCATAGCCTCGAACCCCTTTTCGAAATCCGTGAATCCGAAGCGATGCGTGATCACGGGCGCGATGTTGAGCCCGCTCTGCAACATCACGGTCATCTTGTACCAGGTTTCGAACATCTCGCGACCGTAGATGCCCTTGATGGTCAACATGTTGGAGACTACCCGGCTCCAGTCGATCGCCACGTCGTTATCGAACAGACCCAGCAGCGCGATCTTGCCGCCGTGGCACATGTTGGAGAGCATGTCGTTGAAAGCGCTCGGGTTGCCGCTCATCTCGAGCCCGACATCAAAGCCCTCCTTCATGTCCAGCTGCACCTGGATTTCCGCGATGGACGTCCTGTGTACATCAAGGGCCACAGTCGCCCCCATCTTCTTGGCGATCGAGAGACGGTCGGCGTTGACGTCGGTGATGACCACGTGGCGGGCGCCGGCGTGGCGCGCGACTGCGGCCGCCATTAGGCCGATGGGGCCGGCGCCCGTGATCAAGACGTCTTCACCGAGCACGTCGAACGACAGCGCCGTGTGCACCGCGTTTCCAAAGGGGTCGAAGATGGCCTCGACGTCCCGATCGAGATCGGCCGCGTGACGCCAGATGTTGGCTTGGGGCAGTGCCACGTATTGTGCGAAAGCGCCCGCCCGGTTGACGCCTATGCCTTGCGTCTTCTCACACAAGTGGCGTCGCCCGGCCATGCAGTTACGGCACTTGCCGCAGACCACGTGTCCCTCACCGCTGACCACGTCGCCTGGCTTGAGATCGGGGACGTTGCTGCCAACCTCGGCCACTTCGCCCACGAACTCGTGGCCGATCACCGTGGGCACCTGGATGGTCTTTTGCGCCCACCCGTCCCAATTATAGATGTGTAGGTCGGTGCCACAGATGCCCGTGCGAAGCACTTTGACCAGGACGTCGTCGATACCGATTTCCGGAATCGGCACGTCTTCGAGCCAAAGACCGATTTCGGGCTTGGACTTGACCAGTGCCTTCATGCTTTGCATCGGGCGCAGCCTAGTACAACGGTCCGGAAATTCGATCCGAATTTCCGGACCGTCGTCCCTGAATCGACAAGGAGCTCCACGCCTGCGCTGGTGTCCGACCCGAGTTGTGGAGCCGCTGTGAGGCGCTCCCCTCGAGCCCTGGGGCCGGCTACCTAGCCCGGACCAAACGTGTGATCCGTAGTTTCAGGCGGCCAGGACCCGGGTGTGCTCCACGGCCCATCTCCCCCTTGGTGCCCCCCCCGGTACCCCGGTGGCGCGCCTGAGCGCATGCCATTTCCGCTTGGGCCGGATAGGATCGGAACATGGCCATCGACATCGAACGAGTGCGCACCGAGACCCCGGGCTGCCGCGACGTAATACACTTCAACAATGCGGGTGCCGCGCTGATGCCGCAGCCCGTTGTGGCCGCTCAGGTTTCGCATCTGGAGCTCGAGGCCCGCATTGGAGGCTACGAAGCCGCTGAACGGGCAGGCAACAAGCTGCGCCGGACCTACCTGGCTGCGGCCAGGCTGCTAGGCTGCTCACCGGCGGAGATCGCGCTGGTAGAGAGCGCGACCGCGGCATGGGAAGCGGTCTTCTACGGAATAAAGTTCGGGACGGGCGACCGAATACTCACCAGCCAGGTCGAGTACGCGAGCAACTACATTGCCTATTTGCATGTTGCCCGTAACACCGGTGCCAGGGTCGAGGCCATTCCCTCGGATCGCCACGGACAGGTATCGCTGGACGCGCTGGCGGCGATGCTCGACCGCAACGTCAAGCTCGTGTCGATCACGCACGTGCCCACGAACGGCGGCCTGGTTAATCCGGCGGAGGCCATCGGTAGGCTCACGCGGGACTCGAGCGCTCTGTACCTGCTCGACGCCTGCCAGTCGGTTGGACAGATGCCAATCGATGTCGAGCGCATCGGCTGCGATTTCTTGTCGGCTACCGGCCGCAAGTACCTGCGCGGCCCCAGAGGCAGCGGCTTTCTTTATGTGCGTTCGAGCGCGTTGGAACGAATCGAGCCGCCACGGCTGGATCTACACTCGGCAAGCTGGGTAGCACCGGACCGCTACCGGCCGAGCCCGGCAGCGCAGCGCTTCGAGCGTTGGGAGCGTAACTGGGCGGCCACGATCGGTCTGGGTGCAGCCATCGACTATGCCCGCGACCTGGGGCTTGATGCGATCGAGTCCCGTGTAGTGCACCTGGCCGAGATGCTGCGAGACCGGCTTCGGGCACTTCCCGGGGTCGAGGTGCTTGATCTTGGCAGTCGCCGCTGTGGAATAGTCAGCTTTCGGGTTCGCGGTCAGCATGCCGGCTCGATCAAAGAGGCGCTCAGGGCGCGGCGCATCAACGTGTCGATCGCGACTCGTAGCTCGACGTTGCTCGACATGACCGATCGCGGGCTGCAGGAGTTGATTCGTGCCAGCGTTCACTACTACAACACCGAGCAGGAGCTCGAAGCGCTGTGTGAGTTTGTTGCCGGGCGCTAGCCGTTAATTTGGGACAGAGTGGGTTGCTTTCGGCTACAGTTCGCTGCGCAACAGGAGGTGCCATGCGAAAGGGTAAGCTTATCGGGCTGTCGTGCGTATTGATCTGTGCGGCGCTGTGCGCGATCGGCTGCGGGGGCGAGGACGCTATGGCTCCCGCTGGCGTGGGGGCGGCCGGGGGCATGGCTGCCGCGGGTACCGGCGCAGGCGGGGCTGGAACCGGCGGCGCCAGCGGCAGCGCCGCGGGTGCTGGGGGTTCGGCCGGCGGCGCGGGATCGGGAGGCGCGGGTGGAGGCGCTGCTCCTACCTGGACCCAGGTCTTTGCGGCGCTCGACAACGGAGACCAGCGGCGCTGCAGCAACGCCGGCTGCCACGGCAAGCCGACCATGGCTCCCAAGGGGTTGTCGTTCACCGACGCGACAACGGCCTACGAGGCGTTCGTCAACAAGATGGCGATGTGTGCGAACAAGGTATTGGTCACGCCATCGGACACAGCCAAGAGCTACCTGGTCGAAAAGCTCAAGCCCTCGCCAACCTGCGATGCAACCATGCCGTTGGGCATGACGGCTTTGGCTGCCAGCGACCTGAAGCAGCTGACCGACTGGATCGAAGCCGGCGCCATGAACAACTAGTCCGCTGGCGTCGTTGGGACCTCCTAGCATACGAGCTGCACAGCCCCGGCTCTTGAGGTTTCTTCGCGGGTGTGTTTGTATGCTAGAGCTGTATGAAGGAGGCCTTGGTGACGAAGGCTGAAATCGTCGACAGCATTTACGAGAAAATGGGTGGAGTCTCGAAAAAGGAATCATCCGAGCTCGTGGAAGCCGTATTCGACACGATGAAAGAGGTGCTGGCTGCGGGCGAGAAGATCAAGATTTCCGGCTTTGGCAATTTCGTGGTCCGGAACAAGAAGCAGCGGATTGGTCGCAATCCGCAGACGGGCGAGCCGATTCCAATCTGCGCTCGCCGCGTCCTGACCTTCAAGCCCAGTCAGGTCCTCAAGGGCATCCTCAATCCCCACAAGACCACGGGAGCCGGCGGCACTTCCAGAGCGAGCTCGGAGCCGCCACGCTAGTACCCTCCGCGTGTGCGTTCGATCCGGGTTTCTCCGCCGACCCCAGGAGGGGTGAGGGTCGGCGCCGAGACCCGGCCCCCACCGCGCATGCTCGCGCACCCTCTTGTCGATGCCGCGCTGCGCGCGGTCGTGCCCGCGGCCTACCCGGGCGAATCCCCGGATCGGACTCCCGGCCGCGAGCACTAGTGAGCCCCTGAAGGGCCCTTGCCTTGCGAGCGTCAGGGTGTATGGTGGCTGGGCCTTGGATCCGCCAGGGCCGGTCGGGGCGTAGCGCAGCCTGGTTAGCGCACTAGACTGGGGGTCTAGGGGTCGTTGGTTCGAATCCAATCGCCCCGACCATTGTCTCCTACTCCATATCCTCCCGGTGCTACTGTCGTCCCAGCAGGTATGTGCTGAGGGCGATCAGCAGCCCCGTCGCGTACACGCCGACACGGAGCATTATTAGGTTGCGCGCGGTAGGGCCCTCGGTCTTGAAGCCCCAGAGGTGGACCGTGCGGGAACGACGGTACTCGCGTACGTGCAGAGCTGTGGACCACAGGACGAAGACGAGCACGCCGATCAGAGCTAGGAGGAGCATTTGTGACTGGGACATGCCGTGTCCGATCCTGCGCAGTCTGCTCGCGTCGTCAAGCGACAGGCGCTGGACGGCAGTCGCATGGCCTCGTCTCGTACTGTCCTTGCTGCTGCTGGCCGCTGCCTGCTCGTGTCGATCGCGAGGCGAGATGGTGAGCGCATCGCTCGCGCGGCCGCACCTGCCTGCGTTCGTCCGCTTCGAGCGCTGGGTTCATCGTGCCCTGACCGCGGGCTTGGACTTTGATGGGCGCGGCTCGCTGAGCGAGGCGGTTTTTGCCCCTATCCGGCGTGACTGGACCGTGGCGGGCGCGTGGGTCGAGGCAGCACGACACCCCGGTCGGCCCCTCGCCCTAGTTGACAACTCGCGTCCACCGCAGAGCCTGCGGTGGCGGCGGCTCAAGGATCCCGGAGGCGGCGAGTTCGAGGTGGCGCGGATGCAAGGCTGCCCGACTCGGGAGCCGGGCTCGGGCCGAGCGCTGGCACCGGAGTGCGTTTTTGTGTCACGCGTTCTCCGCCCCTCGCAGGGCGAGCAGACCCGTGTCACGGTAGTGTTCCTCCCCGAGCATCCGGGTGATTCGTAGCGCTTTGGCCACCAACTTCGAGCCGCGCTGTCGATCCGCAACCGCCTTATCGATCCGCAACCGCCTTATCGATCCGCAACCGCCTTATCGATCCGCAACCGCCTCTTCGATGCCGCGGCCGGGGGCTTGTGACCGATGCGAGCTCGCCGGTTCTTGACAGACGGCCCTCCGCTCCCTAGCGTTGCGCCATATTGCCCCCGATTGTGGCCGGGTTGGTCTCCGGATATCGAGCCATCCAGTGAGCAATAGGCTGCCCATCCAGGAGCAGCGCGCATCATACCCGGCGAGCACGCCATGGCGTTCACGCTATCCGCCGAATCCGAACGAATCGTCGACGAGCTGCTGACTCGCTACCCCACCAAGCGCGCGGCTTGCATACCCGTGTTGCATCTTTGTCAGCGCCAGGAAGGTTGGGTAAGCCCCGACGTCAAGGCGTATGTATCGAAACGCTTGGCCATGGACCCCAGTGAAGTGCACGGCGTCGTGACGTTCTACACCATGTACCACCAAGAGCGGGTGGCGAGAAACGTGATCTGGGTCTGCCGGACGCTGTCGTGCGAGCTGCGCGGCGCGCGAGCCATCCAGAAGCATCTCGAGGCACGCCTGGGCTGCGGGTTGGGTGGGACCAGCAGCGATGGCAAGTTCACCCTTCTGGCCGCCGAATGCTTGGCAGCTTGCGGCCAGGCACCGATGATTCAGCTCAACGACGAGTATCACGAGAACCTCACCATCCAGAAGCTGGATGCGATCGTGGACAGAGTGGCAAGCCAGACCGGGTCGGCTCCCCACCCTTCGCTGGGAGTCCCTGGTGGGCGAGCGGCCGCCAGCAGGGCGCTCAGCTCACTGCCGCCGCGTCCCTCCACGCCGGGCGCTCGCATCGAGGCCGGTCGATCGCGGCCAGCTCCGAGGAGCGCGGCGCCCGTGTCGCCTGCTCCGCCGACGTCGGCGCGCACGACCCCCGTGGTCCCGGGCGCGTCCGACGACTTGACCAGGGGCTCCGAAGCCGCTGCTGCACGCGCCAGCAGCCCTGCCTACCGCAAGCCCACGCCGTCGCAGGTGCCGCCGGCTCGCAGCTCGCTGCCGGCGTCAAAACGGCCGGCCACCCGAGGTGCTGGGGCCGTTTCGCAGCGTCCTTCCGTGAGCAGGCCCGCGCGCAGATCCTCGCTGCCTGCAGGCGTTGGCAGCTCCACCCCGCCTCCTGCAGCGCTGCGCCGCTCGCTGCCGGCCAAGCCGGCGCAGGCCAAGCCCGATGCGGAGCAACCTGACTCCCGAAAGCCTGGCTCCCCCGAATCTGGGCCTCGCAGCTCGCAGCCCGATCCGCGTGCTGCTCAGCCGCGCGGGCAACGCGCAAGCCGCCGGCCACCGATTCCCTCTCCGCCGCCTCAGCAGCCCGACGAGTGGGACGAGGAAGAGCCCACACGTGTGCAAAAGCCACCTTCCGGCGATGGCGGGTCATGATCGAGTCACCCAAGCTACTCACCGCTCGCTACGACCTACCCAATGGCTGGACGCTAAGGGTGGCCGAGCAGCACGGCGCTTACAGCGTGGCGCGCCGCGCCCTCACCACGAGCGCTCCCGAGCAAATTCGCGCTGAGGTCAAGGACGCCTGCATCCGCGGACGCGGCGGCGCCGGGTTCCCGGCGGGTGTCAAGTGGGGCTTTCTGCGTCCTGAGCCGGGGCAGCGTGTCTACTTGGTGATCAACGCCGACGAGGGCGAGCCCGGCACGTTCAAGGACCGCACGATCATGGAGCGCGACCCTCACCTTCTGCTTGAAGGGTGCGTCATCTCCATGTACGCGCTCGGCTCGCACTGCTGCTACATCTACGTGCGCTGCGAGCTCGTAGAATCTATCGAGCGCCTTGAAGCCGCGATCCAGGAGGCGCATCTAAGAGGTTACCTCGGCAAGCGCCCCTTCGGTATCGATCATGAGCTGCAGATCTACGTCCATATCGGCGCCGGCGCGTATATTTGCGGTGAGGAAACCTCGCTGCTCAACTCCCTGGAGGGTCTGCGCGGAGAGCCTCGCTACAAGCCTCCCTTTCCGGCCGTAAAGGGGGCATTTGCGCAGCCCACCATCGTCAACAACGTCGAGACCATCGCGGCGGTCCCGGACGTCGTGCGGATGGGAGGCAAGCAATGGGCTGCGCTTAGCTCACTGCCGAACGACGGTGGCTCGCGTCTGTTCGGGGTCAGCGGACACGTCAAGACGCCAGGCATCTACGAGGCGTGTGTGGGCCTGACGTTGCGCGAGCTCATCTTCGACCTGGGCGGAGGCATGCTGCACGACGATCGCCCGCTCAAGGGTGTGATCCCCGGCGGCTCGTCAACGCCGGTCATGCGCGAGGAGGATCTCGTAGTCGCACCCGATCCAAAGCACCCCCTGCACCAGTGGCACGGCAAGAGCCACTTGGACGTGCCCATGGGTGTAGACACCTACCGGGCGCTCGGGAGCATGCTGGGCACCTGCTGTGCGATCGTTATGGACAGCTCGGTCGACATGGTCGACGTTGCCCGCAATCTCATGCACTTCTACAAACACGAGTCCTGCGGCCAGTGCACCCCGTGCCGCGAAGGCTGCGGCTGGCTGCTCGATGTGGTCGAGGGGTTGTGCCACGGGCGGGGTCGCGCCGAAGACGTCGATTTGCTCGTAGACATCGCCAACAACATGATGGGCAACACGATCTGCGCCTTCGCCGACGGCGCTGCCACGCCGCTGCTGAGCATTGTCCAACGATTCAGGGGCGAATTCGTAGCAGCTGTAAAGGCGGGCGGCATCGAGGCAACTCGACTAGGGTCATCGTCCGAAGCGCTCGTTACCGGGGGTCCAGCGTGAGCATCGCCGGTGGAGCCCTGTTCTTCTTCTCGGGCCTTATCGCGCTTCTGGCCGCGCTGGCAACCGTCGTTTTCAAGAACCCGATCCGCGCGGCCATGGGACTGCTTGCGCATATTCTGGCACTTGCCGGACTCTACCTCAGCCTGCACGCTCATCTGCTGGCCGCGCTGCAGCTGATCGTGTACGCAGGCGCCGTCGTCGTCCTGTTCGTGTTCGTAATCATGCTGATCGGCCCGACCCCGACCCCGGAACGCGATACGCGCGGGTTGATGAGCAAGACCCTGAGCCTGTGCTTGATGGTGATCCTCACCGCGTTGCTGGCGTTTTCACTGCTCGAGCATCGCCCTGCGCGCGTCGGCGTCGCGATCTGTCCACCCGCGGCCGGGGCCGACTGCAGCCAGTTCGGCGGCGTCGTCGCCGTCTCTCGGGAACTGTTCCAAAAGGCAATCGTGCCCTTCGAGCTCGTGTCGGTGCTGCTTCTCGTCGCGGTGGTTGGAGCGGTCGCGGTCGCGCGTGGCCGCTCGGGGGGCGAACGCAGAACCCGCCACGAGCGTGCCGCCCGGGGGCGCCGCCTTGAAGCCGAAGCTCCCACGCCCGGTGGTTCCTGATGCTCGGGTCCTGCAACTGCAACTCCCCACCCACTCGCCGGTGGCCCAACGAAGCGTAGGAGCGCGGATGGACATCAGCCTCGGCAACTACCTGGCACTGGCCTCGGTCATTTTTGGCATCGGCGCTTGCGGGTTTCTGACACGGCGCAACGTGCTCATCCAGCTCATGTCGATCGAGCTGATGCTCAATGCCGTCAATCTGTGCCTGGTGGCGTTCAACCGCTGGGCTCCGGCGGATCACGCCGGCCAGCTGTTTGCTTTTTTCGTGATCGCGGTGGCAGCGGCCGAGGCGGCCGTGGGTCTCGCCATCGTCATAGCGCTATTCCGGGTCAGCAAGACCGTGCGCACGGACCAGGTCGACGCACTGAGGCACTAATGGCGTCGGATCAACAAGACATGCGCGCGTCAAGGAATCGGGGCTGAGGCGCTACGAGTATGGAAACCATGGTCAGCGCCGGCTTGAATCTCGACCGAGCCCTGTTGTGGATCGTGTTGCTTCCCTTGTTGGGGGCCATCATCAATGGCACGACCGGGCGTCATGCCTCGCGGACTACGGTGCATACCGTGGGGGTGGGCTCGATCGCGGCCGCGTTCCTGCTGGCGCTCGTCAGCTTCCTGCGGCTCGTTGCTTTGCGCGGCGAGGCCTCTGCCGGCAACCCAGCGCTGATATACGACGTCTACGAGTGGTTTTCCCTGAGCTTTGGCGGCAGCGACGTACCGGTGCGCATCCGCTTTGCCATGGACGCGCTCAGCGGGGTCATGACGCTGGTAGTTACCGGCATTGGTTTGCTCATCCACGTCTACAGCACCGGCTACATGTCGGAGGAACCTTCCTACGCGCGGTTCTTTTCCTACTTGAATCTGTTCATGGCCTCGATGCTCATCCTGGTCCTCGGCAGCAATCTGCCGCTGATGTTCGTAGGCTGGGAGGGCGTGGGCCTGTGCAGCTACCTTCTGATCGGTTTCTGGTGGCACAACCCCGACTACGCCGATGCGGGTCGCAAGGCTTTTGTGGCAAACCGCATTGGCGACTTCGGTGTGCTCGTCGCGATGCTGCTGTTGGTGGCGGCCACCCACTCCTTTGAGTTCAGCGAGATCAATGCAGCCAAGGGTGCGCTTTCGGAGCCGGCGAGCTTTGGACTGGAGCCTCTGGGCGTGAGCGTGGCGACCGCTGCGGCGCTGTTTCTCTTCCTGGGCTGCACCGGCAAGAGCGCTCAGATACCGCTTTTTGTTTGGCTCCCTGATGCCATGGCCGGCCCCACACCGGTTTCGGCCTTGATTCACGCTGCCACCATGGTCACCGCGGGCGTCTATCTGATTTGCCGTATGTCGCCGGTGTTCGCCATGGCGCCCGAGGCCATGGCGGTGGTGGCTATCGTCGGAGCCCTGACAGCGTTTCTGGCAGCCACGATCGGCTGCGTCCAGAACCAGATCAAGCGGGTGCTCGCTTATTCCACCGTCAGCCAGCTGGGCTTCATGGTGGCCGCAACGGGCGTTGGGGCCTTTTCGGCGGGCTTCTTTCACGTTTTCACGCACGCGTTCTTCAAGGCGTGCCTGTTTCTGGGGGCCGGTTCGGTGATGCATGCTGTCGGCGCGCACGGCGACGCCGACATCCGTGAGCTGGGAGGGCTGCGCAGGTACATGCCCACCACCCGCTGGACGTTTTTGGTCAGCTGCATGGCCATTGCGGGCTTCCCCTTGACCAGCGGCTTCTTCTCCAAGGACGAAATCCTGCTCGGGGCGATCAGCACCGGCTCCTATTTTTCGTTTGCGCCCCAGCTCGGTTGGATCGTTTTCGGGGTGTTGGCCGCCGCTGCGGCCATGACCGCGTTCTACATGTTTCGCCTCTATTTCATGTGCTTCTCTGGCGAGTACCGAGGCGCTGGTTCATCCGAACCGCACGCATCCGAACCGCACGCATCCGAACCGCATGCGCATGAGCCGGGTGCGCACGGCGACGCGAGCCACGACGCTGGACACGCCGAGCCCCACGAGTCGCCCGCCGCGATGACCGTGCCGCTGGTCGTGCTGGGTCTCGGTGCGCTCTTTGTGGGACTGCTGGGCGCGCACTTGTTTCACATCACGCTTTGGGGCGACTGGCTTGCACCGTCGCTCGGCACGATCCACGAGCCGGGCTCGCATGGCGGCCATTCGATCAGCAACGCACCCTGGATCGCGATGGCTGGCGGCACGGCAGCATTCGTCGTGGGCTTCGGACTGGCCTTTTTGTGCTACTTCGTGGCGCAGGGCAGGCCCGCTGCCGTACTCGCGCGCTTGCTGCCCGGGTTGCATCGTTTGCTCATGGACAAGTGGCGCGTCGATGAGCTGTACGAGGTAAGCGTGTTGTGGGCCAATAGGCAGCTCGCCGCCCTCTCAGCCACCCTCGACAAGGTCTTCGTTGATTGGCTGCTGACTCGTCTCACCGCTTGGACCGTTCAGGCCGCGGGTTTCGTAATGACTCGCCTTCAAACGGGCCTGGTGCACATGTATGGGGCCGTCATGGTCGCGGGCATGGCTGCCGTGGCCTGGTGGCTCGTCATGCCGCATGCCGACCTCGATGGCACGCAAGACGGGGACCAAATCAAGCTCGTGGCAGGCAGCGGCCTCGGCTACGAGTACCGCTTCGATTTTGATTCCGACGGGCATTTTGATACCGGGTGGAGTCGCGTGCCCGAAGCAACGCATCGCTACGAAAAAGGGGAGCGCTTCGATGGAATCGTGGTTCGGTTTCTGGGGACGGGCATCCGGGGACTGCGTGAGATCACCTTGGAGCCGGGACAGGTCTTTTACGTGCCTATCAGTCGGCTCGGCGACTGGCGCCGGCCCGAGGGGGATGGCACGCCGCCGTATCTCGTGGCCGAGGACGGCGGCCTCGCGATTCGACCCAACGGTGCGCGCGTGATTGGCTACGAAGGGCCGCTGGCCGAGCCCTTTCGTCTGGAGCACGGCGAGTCCGTCAGGCTCGGGGACGCGATGTTGACTGCCGTGGGTGTGATCCGGTCGACCGTTGCGGTGCGCAACGCGTTCGGCTACCAGGCGACCACGCATGCCGACGTGCAGCTGGCCGAGGGGGTCGCGGGCGTGCGCACAGCCCGGGCTCGCCCCCCTGGAACGGGCCACGCCGCCCTGGCGCGACCCCTGCAGGGAGGCGTCCTATGACCGAGTATCTGTTGTCGGTGCTCATCGGACTGCCCTTCTTGAGTGCGCTGGTGGTCTTGTTCATGCCCCGGCAGTCGGTGGCAACCATCCGCCGCTTTACCGTGGCCGCGATGCTGCTGGAGTTCCTGCTTTCCCTGTGGCTTCTCGGGGGCGACTACACGACGGCTCGGTTCCAGTTCGTCGAAAAGCACCTCCTCGTCGAGCACTTCGGCATCTCGTACCACCTCGGGGTCGACGGCATCTCGCTGTGGCTCGTGTTGCTGACGACGCTTTCCACGCTCATCGCCACCCATGCTTCGTGGACCGCCATCGACACCAAGATAAAGGAGTATGCGCTTTCGTTTCTGCTGCTCGAGGCAGGAATGCTCGGCGCGTTCCTCGCCCTGGACCTGTTCCTGTTCTACGTGTTCTGGGAACTGATGCTGGTGCCGATGTATCTGATTATCGGCGTTTGGGGCGGTCCGGAGAGGGTCTACGCCGCGGTCAAGTTCTTCCTGTATACCATGGTCGGCAGCTTGCTGATGCTGGTCGCTGTGCTGTACCTCGTGGCGCAGTACCGAGAGCTCTCCGGTTCCTACAGTTTCGATTGGGTCGAGCTGAACCGGGTCATGCTGCCCTTCAGCGCACAGGTCTGGCTCTTCTTGGCGTTCGCCTTGGCGTTTGCCATCAAGGTTCCGATGTTTCCGTTTCACACCTGGCTTCCGGACGCCCATGTGCAGGCTCCCACCGGGGGCTCGGTGATTCTGGCGGCGGTGCTTCTGAAGCTCGGCGGCTATGGCTTCTTGCGCTTTGCGATGCCGTTGTTTCCGCTTGCCAGCCACCATCTGGGCCCCACCTTGGCGTTGCTGGCCGTGATCGGAATCATCTACGGGGCATGGTGTGCGTGGGCCCAGCAGGACATCAAGAAGCTGGTCGCCTACAGCTCCGTGAGTCACCTGGGCTTCGTCATGCTCGGCATCTTCAGCATCACGCAGCATGGCGTATCGGGCGCGATTTTGCAGATGGTCAGTCACGGGATTTCCACGGGCGCGCTCTTCCTTTTGGTGGGTGTGATCTACGAGAGACGCCACACCCGGGACCTCGGCGAGTTTGGCGGGCTCGCGCAGGTGATGCCTTCGTATTGCCTCGTGTTCGTCATCGTCACCATGAGCTCTGTGGGCTTGCCCGGAACCAACGGCTTTGTAGGCGAATTCATGATCCTGTCGGGCTCGTTCGTCTCCGAGCTGCTGCGCCCGCACAACCGAGTCTTCACCTTGTTTGCGGCGACCGGCGTGATTCTCGCGGCGATCTACATGCTGCATGCGGTCCTGAAGGTCTTCTGGGGTCCGCTCGACAAGGATCAAAACAGGAATCTGGCGGATCTCAGCACGCGCGAATGGCTGGCGCTCTCACCCATGGTGGTGTTGATTTTCTGGATAGGTGTCTTTCCCAACATGTTCCTGAAGAGCATGGAGCCCTCGGTGGACGAGTTCATGGCCAGCTACCGCGCCAAGCTGATGGCGGGTGGGCCGCGAGGACCCGGACGCGGGCAACTCCTGCCCGAGCGCGCGGTCGCCTTCAAGACGGCGATCCAGCAACCGGCGCTCGCGGCTGACCACGCACGGGCGGTCCGCCCGGAACCGGTAGGTCCTCTAGCGAGTGCCGCGGCGGGCACCAAGGTAGGCCGCCACCCATGAGTCTGTGGATTGCGATCTCACCGCTGCTGTGCGTGTTGGCCGGCGGCTGCGCCATGATGCTCGTGGACGCGTTTACCAAGGAGCGCGCCGAGCTGGCGACGCTCACAGCCGTGATCCTGGTGGCTGCGGGTGGTCTCGCGGGCGCGGTGTGGCATGGCGGACCGCCCGACCCCTTGCCTTGGCCGATCGCTCCCTATCTTGCGGTGGATGGTCTCGCCCAGTTCTTCAACATCACGGTCTGCGCCGGCGGAGCGCTTTCCGCCCTCTTGGCTGGAGGCTACCTGCGCGAGCATGGGCTCGAACGCGGCGAGTTCTACACCATCATGCTGTTCAGCGCGTTTGGCGCCATGGTGGTCGTTGCGGCCACGGATCTGCTTTCGGTCTTCCTCGGTCTCGAGACCATGTCGCTCGGTGTCTATTGCCTCGTAGGCTTCCGGCGTACGAGCCCGCGCGCAGCCGAGGGCGCCATCAAGTACTTTCTCCTGGGGTCGTTTGCGGCGGCCATCCTGCTTTTTGGTTCCGCGCTGCTCTATGGAGCCACCGGTCACACCGATCTCGCGGGCATCGCACAGCAGGTAAGCACCGGGCAAGCGGACATGCGCCTGACCATCCTGGCGCTGCTGTTGCTCGTGGTGGGTCTGGGGTTCAAGGTCAGCGCGGTTCCCTTCCACATGTGGACACCCGACGCGTACGAGGGTGCGGTCACCCCCGCGACCACGTTCATGTCGGTCGCGGTCAAGGCGGCCGCGTTCGGCGTAATGGTTCGCGTGCTGCTCACCTGCTTTGCGGACCCGCTGTCGCTCAGCATGGCCGCGGGCTGGCCGCCGCTGTTGGCCGGCCTGGCTGTGGTGACGATGATCTACGGAAACCTCGCCGCCGTCGTCCAGAGCAGCGTCAAGCGGATGTTGGCGTACTCCTCGATCGCCCATGCCGGCTACGTTCTGGTCGGCTTGGTAGCCGTATTTCGAGTTGGGGATTTGGCAACTTCGGCGGTGCTCTACTACCTGATGGCGTACACCGTCTCCAACGTGCTGGGCTTCGGTTCCCTGATAGCCATGGGCTCCAAGGGTAAGGAGGCCGTGAGCTACGAGGATCTCGCCGGAGCCGGCCGGCGTCATCCGCTCGCCGCGCTGCCCTTCGTGATCGCGATGCTATCGCTCATGGGCTTTCCGCCGACGGCGGGATTCTTCGGGAAGTACTTTGTCTTCAACGCTGCGGTTCAGGCCGGCGGGGGTCTGGTTTGGCTGGCGATCATCGGCGTGCTGACCAGCGCGATAGGGGCCTACTACTACCTGCGTGTGATCGTCTTCATGTTCATGAAGGAGCCCGAGCCAGGAGCTCCGGTGGCCGTACCCATGAAGTCAGGCTACGTTGCAGCCGCGTTGCTGGTCTCGGGCTATTTCGTGATCAAGATGGGCGTGACGCCGAGCAACTATGTGTCGCTGGCTCTGGCAGCGGTCGCGGCCTAGCTACGTTCCTGCCGGCCGCACCCACCGCACCCGCCGTGGCGTACTCAAGCCTCAAGGCGGGGCAGGTCGCCGGCCGGCGTCAGGGGAACTTCAGGCTAAGGAGGCGCGGCGCCATTCGTTCAGCGAGGTCAGGTACCGCCGGACCTCGAGGCCAGGCGGCGGAAGAGGAGCACGTGGCTGAGCAGCGCGGTCTGCACGAGGACCGCGGGCAGCCAGATGAAGGGGAAGTGGGCGACCCATACGTTGGGCGGTTCGTTCATGAACACGCGCAGCGGGGTGGGCATGGACGCGATCGCGATCACCAGTACATTGACCAGCAGGCCGAGACCGATCCAGTTGAAGCTCTTGGCCACGCCTGGCGCAAGCCGGTTGCGCCAGGCGAGCGTGCCGCAAACCACGGCAAGGACTCCGGTCACGATGTCGAAGTTGAGGCCGGAGAAGCTCATTTGTACTGGCATGATGCCTTCGGTGTGCGCGCGGTGCATGACGAGCTCCAGCGGCAGTCGGAAGACATGGATGCCGACCAGGAACCACAAGGGCAGCCGAGTTGCTAGCTTTGCGCCGTACCGGGATCGCCCCAGGCCGACGGTGGCGGCCATCATCGCCAAGAACAACATCGGCGCTTTGGGCGGCATAGAGAAATCCTGCAGCACGCGCGACAGCCCCAGCCCGCCGGTCAGCAGCAGCCAGCCACCAAGAAACAGGGCTGCCCGCAGTGTCGCCTGCCGCTTGCCCACGGCGTCTGTCTCCGCGCTACGCGCGCCGCAAACCAGCGCAACCACCACTACCAAGACCACGGCCACAAAGCTCACGAACAACAAAGGCGATGGGTCGGGAAGCACACAGAGCTCCGCTAGCGATCACGTGGTTGGTTCGTCCTTGGCCTGCGCCAGCAGCTCGCGCAGGTAGCCCTCGCGATCGTGCCCGAGTCGTTCCTGGAGCTCCTTGGGCACTGCGGTCTCCGGGTCGAAGCGTGCGCTCCAGCGGATGATTTCGACCATCAGGGGCGCGAGCGCGAGGCCCTTATCCGTGAGCGAGTACAAGACCTGGCGGCCGTTGTTCGGATCCGGCCGCCGATTCACGACCCCTTTGGCTTCGAGCTTCCGCAGCCGGTCCGCTAGGATGTTGGTCGCGATCCCCTCGCCCGCTTGCAGCAGTTCCGCGAAGCGGACACGCTGGAAGAACAGCAGATCCCGCACGACCAGCAGCGTCCAGCGGTCCCCGAACACATCGAGTGCATAGTCTAGCGGGCAGGCCGAGCGTCGGCCTTTGGAGGTGGGTGGCACGTGGCCTCAGCATAGCCGATTCCAAGCGCACGGGAGACAAAATGCTTGCAAAATGAAATCTGTTGGGCTAAACGGTTGCAAATAACAAGTGTTTTGGCCAAGTCCGCTTGCGAGGCGGGCTTGGCAAGCAAGGAGCAGGTGCCAAATGAAACTCTATACCGTCGTGGGATCCCCCAACTGCCGCCGCGTGCATGCGGTCCAGAGGCCAACGCCGGCGTGGTTGGTTTCGGTGCGGGAAAGAGTAACGCTGGGCGTATCCATCCCGGCAAGGGCATCTGGCGGTGGGCGCCGGAAGCTACATCGCGGACATCCTCCCCCGTCTCGACTCCTGGCCGCATCGACGGCTCGACGAGCTGCTTCCCCACCGATGGCCTGCGCTCATCGAGCAGGGTGCCCAGTAGAGCCCCGCAACTCGGCCCAAGGCCTGCCTCCGTACACGGCGTTCCCTCCATAGCTACCGTGTACATCGAACCCCGGCGCCGACGCTAGATGCGCTCCAGGGGATGCTTGCGGCTGCTGCGCTCTGCCTGCTCGGAGAGTCCGCTGGCCGGCGGTAGGCGACGCCCGTAAGCTGCTTGCGTGAATTCGCTGGCGAGATTCGCCACCGGCATGGCGGTCCTCGGTTTCGATTGCTTGAGGAGCGATCGTAGCCCGCAGAATGCTGACGCCTTCCCGCAAAGACGCGCCGCGCGACCGCTCATAGGCACTTGCCTCAATTCCGAAGTATACTGGTGATCATGGCACAGCCAGCGGAAAAGACGACAATCCAGGACGCGCTGGAGGCGTTGCGCAGGGATCCGAGGAGACCCGTACTCGTCCGCATAAACGACATGGCTGTCGAGTTGCGCGCTGTCAAGGAACACAAGGACGAGACACCATTGGGCGATTTTCTCGCCTCTGGTGGAGGGTGGCGTGGTGAATCGGCTGAAGACATTCTTGAGGTCCTGCGCGAAAGCAGGAAGTCTGGCGGCAGCAAGGTTCCGCCTTCCGGGTTGTGAACTGGCTTCTCGATACGAACGCGATCATTCACGCGCTGAACGGCGTTGAGTCGGTTCAGCGGCGCCTGAACTGGGTTACGCCGGACGACCAGATCTCAACCAGCATCCTCGTGCGCGCCGAGCTCATGTACGGCGCATACAGATCGGCCAGGCGGGACGACAACATCCGGAACATCCGAGACAAGCTGACTCGCATTCACGTGCTTTGCGGGCGCAGCTGTTCAGGTTGTGGGACGCGTGTGCCGAGGACGAAGTGGGTCAGGGCGCTCGCGCCGAGATCGAGCGCTTTGTGCGGGAGCGCCTGCCCCGCGGTGGTGCGCTCGCGTATGTGCCCGCGGAGCTGATGTCCCTGAACGCACGCCGAGCCAGCCAGTCGGAGTGCCGTCCCTACTCTCACGCGATTCGGCGGGAGGGCTCTCTCCTAGGACGCTCGGCAGAAGTGACCCACCGGCGTTCACGAGAAGTGAGCCCC
>JAKSBK010000195.1 GCA_022361155.1 Pseudomonadota bacterium | reverse complement strand
CGCGGCTGCTGCCTTAGTTTTTTGAGTCGGAGCGTCGAGGAGTCGGAGAGCCGGGGATTTCTAACAGAGCGGCGTTTTCGGACGTGATTATTGTATTGTATGGTGTGTGGGGGTATGGGAGTATGGGAGGGGCTTGGCAACGCGCTTTTCCCCTCCCATACTCCCACACAAAACGGAAACGGCTACACAACGCTGGACGAGCCGGACTGAAACCAGACGCCGTTAAACCTTGTCCAACACTTCTCTACTGGCCGAGCCCTTCATTGAGATCCGCCGCGATGATCTGGGGATTGACGCGGATGGTGACGGCTTCGCGCAGTTGGCGGTATTTGGCTTCGTAGGCGTCGCGCTGGCGCGTCTGGGTCAGCATGAGGCGGGCGCGCGAGGTGTCTATCGGCGCGGCGTCCCGGCGACCGAGCAGGCGGATGATGTGGTAGCCGAAAGGCGACTTGACCAGATCGGGGGCGACGTCGCCGGAGTCGGCCAGGGCGAAGGCGGCCTCGGAGAACGCCGGCACCATGTCGGGCTTTTTGAAAAAGCCGAGGTCGCCGCCGTTGGGCGCCGAAGGCCCTTCGCTATGACGGCGGGCCAGCGCGAAAAAGTCGGCGCCGGCCCTGGCGCTGTCGAGCACGGCGTTGGCTTTTTGGAGGACCTCTTCACCGTCTCCCTGAAACAGGATGTGTTGCGCCCAGACCTCTTCGCCCTGGTCCTTGCTGAAAGCTTCGATCTCTTCGAGAGTCGGGACGGTGGCGGCTCCGACGATCTGCTGGCCCATCTGCTGCAAAATCAATTCCTCGGCCAGGAAGGTGCGAAGCGAATCCATCGTGATGCCGTCGATGGCCATCGCCTGTTCTAGCTCTTCCCGGCTCGACATCCGATTCTGCGCCACGATCTGGTCGATCTGGTTTTCGATCTCGGTGGGGTTGGCGGTGAGGTTGAGGCGTGTGGCCTCGCCCATGAGCAGTTTTCGCTCGATGAAGGCGTTGGCGATAGACCGCTGCGCCCTTTCGAGAAGCGCCCCCTCAAGCGGCATGTTCGGTTGCTGCCTCTGGAGTTGCGCTTCGTAGTTGGCGAGTCGCGCCCGGAAGGTCTCTGTTTTGAGTTGGTCCGAGCCGTCGGCGTGCTCGATGATCAGCACCACCGTCGAATCGTCGATCG
>JAKSBK010000194.1 GCA_022361155.1 Pseudomonadota bacterium | reverse complement strand
CGAATACTCCCTGTATTCGAAGGCGGCGCAACACCGCTGGACGGGATGGATCGAAATCGAAGTGGCGATGTTATTTTGACCCGACGCCTTGGG
Source organism: Pseudomonadota bacterium (assembly GCA_022361155.1). Lineage (NCBI taxonomy): Bacteria > Pseudomonadati > Pseudomonadota > Pseudomonadota bacterium. Next base: position 10,018 of record JAKSBK010000194.1, on the reverse strand, counting down.
ACGCGAGGTGACTCATGAAGGCTGGCCGCATCCTGATCGTGGACGACGACGAGCGCCTGGCTGGCATGCTGCGCACGTACCTGACCGCTCGCGGATTTTTCGTGCAGCATCGGGCAGACGCGACGTCCGGCCTGCGCGAGCTCGAGGCGGGAACCTACGACGCGCTCGTGCTCGACGTCATGCTCCCGGACGGCAACGGCTTTGACGTGTGTCGCCAGGTGCGTGCCGGGTCCGATATCCCGATCCTGATGCTCACCGCCCGAGGCGACGAGCTGGATCGCATCGTGGGCCTGGAGCTCGGTGCCGACGACTACCTGCCGAAGCCGTTCAATCCTCGCGAGCTGCTGGCACGCCTGAACGCGATCCTGCGCCGGCGCCGGATGCCCGCACAGCCGCCCGACGCTGTGCTGCGGTTCGGGCGCCTTGAAATCGACCCTTCGCGACGCGAAGTACGACTCGACGGCGAGGTCAAACCGCTGACCAGCCACCAGTTCGCCCTGCTCAAGGTGTTGGCCGAGCGCGTGGGCCGCGTTCAGAGTCGCGAGCAGCTGATGGAAGCCGTGCGTGGCGAGACACTGGATGCGTTTGACCGCAGCATCGATGTACACGTATCGCGCATCCGTGCGGCCATAGAGGACGATCCCAGGGCGCCGCGCCGGATAAAAACCGTGCGCTCGGTCGGTTACGTTTTCTTGCCGCTCGCGGACACGAGCGCGACCGACGGCTGAATGCGCAAGCTCTACGCCCAGATCTACGTCGCCTTTCTGGGAGTCGCGCTGCTGTGCGTCGTGGTAGCGGCCGCGGCCTCGCACGCGCTGCGGGACGATTTGTGGGTGCCGCCGCATCTGAGACTGGCGGCGCGCTTGCTCTCGGAGCCGGCGGGCACGGCGCGCAGCGTTCAGGGACTGCCCGCGGCGGGCGCGCCCCGGTCCCACGTGAGAGCAGCGCTGCAGGATGTGTCCAATCGCCTCGGTGTCGAGCTGACGCTCTGGGGCGAGCAAGGCGACCTGCTGGCGTCATCGAACGCCGTTCTGCTCGAGCGGCAGCTCGATCGGCCCGAGCAGGGCCCGTTCCACCGCCGCGGGCGCTTCGGCATGTTGATGCGGCTTGACGACGGGCGCTGGCTCGCTGCCGCCTCGGCCCATGACCACGGCGGCCGGCGCCTCGGCCGGTTTCTCACGGTCTTGGGATTGCTGCTCGGAGCAGTGGCTGTGGGATGCTATCCCGTTGCCCGCCGCATCACGCGCCGCATCGAGCGGCTCCAGACGGCCGTGGAGAGTTGGGGCTCGGGCGATCTCGGCGTGCGCGTCCAGGTCACCGGGTCGGACGAGGTCGAGCAGCTCAGCCGGAGCTTCAACAGGGCATCCGAACGGATCGAGAGCCTGCTGAGACAGCAAAAGCGGGTCTTGGCGAGCGCTTCGCACGAGCTGCGCTCCCCGCTGGCACGCCTTTCGCTGGCTCTCGAGCTGCTCCAGGAGCGCGACCTCGCGCTGGAGCAGCGCGAGCGACTGCACACCGAGGCCGCCAAGGATATTCGCGAGCTCGATGAGCTGATCGGCGATCTGCTGCTCGCGGCACGGCTCGAGGACACCGCGCAGTCCAAGCACTTCGAGCAGGTGGACCTGTTTGCGCTCCTGCGCGAAGAAACGGCGCGCCTGCCCACGCCCTCGGAGCCGACCCTGCGGAATTCGAGCAGTTTCGAGCGCACCGGTCAGGCGCGCGACGAACCATCGGCGCAAGCCGGCGCGGGCCCCCAGCTGCAGGGCGACAGGCGCATGCTGCGACGGCTGCTACGCAACCTGCTCGAAAACGCGCGCCGCCACGGCGGCGGAAACGGCGTGGAAGCCTGGCTCGAGGTGCGCGAACGGGCTGTGCGTATCGTGGTGGCCGATCGCGGACCAGGCGTGGCGCAAGAGCTGCGCGAACGCATCTTCGAGCCGTTCTACCGCCCCGAGGGTCACAGCGAAGCCGGCGACGGCGGCGTCGGTCTGGGCCTGGCGCTGGTGCGACAGATTGCCGAGCACCACGGTGGCAGGGCCTACTACGAGCCACGCCAGGCAGGCGGCAGCCTGTTCGTTGCCGACCTTCCCACCCGCGCTGGCTGCATGCCGGTGCAAGAGTAGGGGAGGCTCTTGAACGATTCCGGCGGCCGGCTAGCTGGGCGGCGGTCCGAAGCTGCGCTTTGTTGGGGTGCCATCGCGGGACCGAGCCCGATGCCGAGGCCGAGGTCCGATGCGGAGGCCGAGGTCCGAATGCATTGCGAAGGCGGATGTCGGGTTCGGACGTCGGGTTCCGGGGTTCGGATTCTTGGTTCGATTCGGGTCCGATTCGGGTCCCGGCGTCCGTGTCGGGCCGGAGGACGCGGCACCTTGGCTATTGCGAAGACGGACGCGAACACGTAAGTGCATGACGCCGCTACGGGCGGACCGAGCCGGCTGCCGAGCAATGGCCCACCGCAGCAGAGCAAGGCACGAAGATGGCGGTCGAGGGCGCACCGTGTTTGCGGGCTTTCTCCGCGGCTACCTGCAGCTTTCGCAGCGACGTCCTGAAGCGCTGCTGGTCGCCTTTATCGCCCTGAGCGCCCTGGCGCTGAACTCCGCGCGGCGGCTCGACATCGATCCGCGCCTCGAGGCCCTTCTTCCTCAGGACACGCCCGCGCAGGCGGCGCTTAGAGAATTGAGGCGGCGGGTCCCCGGCAGCGCACCCCTTTACCTGGCGATCGAGTCGTCGGACGCCGCCCTCAACCGCCGCCTCGCGCTTCGGCTAAGGGACGAGGTGGCCACATGGCGTGAGAGCCATCAGGTCATCGCCGGGCGCGATCCCACGTTCTTTCTCGATCGGCGTTTGTTGTTCCTGCCGGAAGCCAGGCTTCGCGAGCTCGCAGATGCGGCGCAAGAGCGCATGCAATGGCAGCAATGCGAGGCCTTGCCCGGCTGCGTCAACTTCGACGATCAACCGGAGCTGCCAAGCGAGCAGCAGTTGATCGGCTACTACTAGCAGGTTCCGCAGGTGGCGACCCTGGTCAGCTTGATGGGCAGCTCCGTCTCGGACCTCGTGGCTGGCAGCGACGCCGTCGCAGCGAAGCAGGACGCACAGGCGGTGGACGCGGTCCACCGGAGCATGCCGGCCGAACCGAAAGGGCAGCTGTGCTCGCAAGCAGGACGTGTGTGCGTGGTGCAAGCGCTGCTCGCCGGCAACTCCTCCGACCTCGATTACGCGACGCGGATCCTCGAGCGCAGCGAGGAGCTGTTGGAGCGTGTCCGCCCGCAGGACGCTCCGTCCGATCTGCGACTCGTCGTGGGCGGCCAATACCGCAGCGCACCCTTGGGAAAGCGTTTGGCGGCCCGAGATTTACGCAAGACCGCCGTCCTGAGCTCCGCGCTCGTGCTGCTCGTAGTGTTCGCGCAATTCCGGGGACTGCGGGTGCTGCTGTACTTGGGCGCGCCCCTGGCAGCTGGCGCCGTCTGGACACTGGGACTCATCGCAAGCTTCACAGCGACCCTCAACCTCATCAGTGCCTTCGGACTGACTCTGCTTGCCGGTCTCGGCGTCGACTACGGGCTGCACCTGCTCACGCACTACGGAACCTATCGCGCCCGCGGAGGATCGGCGCAGGAGGCGCTCGGCGCCGCCTTCGACGAGCTCGGCAGCTCCATGCTGATGGCCACCGCCACCACGTGTTGCGGCTTTGCAGCGCTTGCGGCGGCGGATTTCAGCGGCTTTGCCGAAATGGGCATCATCGCTGCGGTCGGCACGACGCTGATGTTTCTTGCGACGGTCCTGCTGCTGCCGCCGCTGCTGCTGCTCGGACACCGGATCGTACCCGAGCGTCGCCCGCTCCTTCGAGCCTGGCCGCGCCTGCCGCGCCTCTCCTCCGCCCTGAGACGCACCCCGCGTGCGCTGGTGCTGGGCGGACTGATCGCCGCAGGCGCATTGGGGCTGAGCGCGCGCGACCTCGACTTCGAGTACGATTTCACCAAGCTGCAGCCACGAGAGATGAGCCACGGGGTCGACTGGGGACGCGCCATGCACGGGACCAGCCGTACCGCGATCGTGGTCCTTGGCGAGGACGCGGACAGCGTGGAACAGGTCGTTGCGACGCTGCGCAAGATGGGACCCGCTGGGTTCGCGCACGACCCGGACAGCTGGCTCGTGACCTCCAGCGCCTTCATCCCTCCCGATCAAGCAGCCCGGCTGGCGCAGATCGCCCGCCTGAGCAAGACCCTCGCAAAGGGCACGGCGGCAGGTACTTCGCAGCAGCAGCGCTTGCTGGCCCGCTGGAGGGCGCTGGCTGCTGTGCGTGATCCGATCGACGTCCAAAGCTTGCCGCGCTGGGTCACGCAATGGCTCACAGACAACGACGGGAACTTCGGGAGCTTCGGAATCATCTACACGGACTGGCCCGGATCGAACGCCAGGGAGATGGAACGTCTGGCGCGGCGTGTCGACAGCTGGCGCGAGCGGTTCCCGCAGGTGCGCTTTGCGGCGCCGTCTGCGTTGCTCGGCACGGTCATTCCTGCGCTGCGTGCGGATGCGCCCTGGATCGTGGCGCTTGCACTGCTGGGCTTGCTGCTTGGAACGCTGGTTATAGGGCGTTCTTTTTGGCGGACCCTGCTGGTGATGTTGCCGCTGTGCGTTTCCATGAGCATGGCGCTGGGCGTGCTCGTCTTGCTCGACATCAAGCTCAGCATGTACAACCTGCTGGTTTTCCCTCTGGCGTTCGGCCTCGGGATCGACGGCGCCGTGTACGTCGCATGGGGAATGCTCGGCGCTGATGCCGACAGGGGCGACTCCTTCGCCACCGGACGCGCCGTGTTCGGTTCCGCCACCACGGATGTGGCGGCCTTCAGCAGCCTCGCGATCGCCGCCAACCCGGGACTGGTTTCCCTTGGCGTCACGGCCGCCGTTACCCTCTCGAGCAACGTGCTCGTCAATCTGGTATGGTTGCCTGCGCTGGTACGCGTGGCGAAAATGCGGCGTTACCTGAGAACTGCTCAGCCCACAAGTTCGGCACACAAGGGGCCCTGAAGCTCGAGGCAAGGCATGAAAGCAAGCGATCTGTTCGTGCGCGCGCTCGAAAACGAAGGCGTCGAATACCTGTTCGGTGTGCCCGGTGAGGAGAACCTCGACCTACTGGAGTCCTTGCGCACCTCGACGATCAAGCTCGTGCTCACACGCCACGAACAGGGAGCCGGCTTCATGGCGGCCACCTACGGGCGTCTGACCGGGCGGGCTGGCGTCTGTCTATCCACGCTGGGGCCGGGCGCGACCAACCTCGTCACACCTGCGGCGTACGCTCATCTCGGCGGCATGCCGGCGCTGTTCGTTACCGGTCAGAAGCCCATCGGCGAAAGCAAGCAAGGGCGCTTTCAGATTCTCGACACGGTTTCGATCATGCGTCCGATCACCAAGCTGGCGCGCCAGATCGTGGACGCGAACAATATACCCAGCCTCGTGCGCGAGAGCTTCAGGCTGGCCGAAAACGAAAAGCCGGGGCCGGTTCACCTGGAGCTACCCGAGGACGTGGCCAGGGAGCCGACGGACCGGGTGCCCTTCGAGGTGCGCAACTGGGATCCGCCCGGGGCGAGCCAGTTCGCCTTGGCGACCGCAGCCAAGATGATCGAGCAGGCCAAGCGACCCCTGCTGCTTGTGGCATCGGGAGCCAATCGGAGCAGCACGCACGGCGCCGTGCGCCAGTTCGTCGACAGGACCGGCCTCTACTTCTTCACGACGCAGATGGGCAAGGGGGTCGTCGACGAACGCCATCCGCGCTGTCTGGGCACCGCGGCCCTTTCGGAGCACGACTACGTACACTGGGCGATCGACCACGCCGATCTCATCATCAACGTGGGACACGACGTGAGCGAAAAGCCCCCGTTCTTCATGCGGGCAAACGGGGCCAAGGTGATCCATCTCGGCTTTTTCCCTGCACAGATGGACGACGTGTACTTTCCGCAGCACGAGGTCATCGGCTGCATGGCTGCCAACCTACGATCGCTTGCTGAGCTTGTGAGGCCGCTCGCTCGCTGGGACGTGGCGTTGTTCGAGCGCATCCGTGCCGAGATCGACCAGCACGTGTTCGCAGCGCCCGACAGCAACACGTTCCCCAACATTCCCCAGCGTGTGGTGGCGGATGTCCGCTCCGCGATGCCCGACAACGGCATCCTGGCGCTCGACAACGGCATGTACAAGATCTGGTTCGCCCGCAACTACCGCGCGACCGAGCCCAACACCGTCCTGCTCGACAACGCGCTGGCCACCATGGGCGCCGGGCTGCCCTGCGCCATCGCGGCCAAGATGGTGCACCCCGAAAGGAGGGTGGTGGCCATCTCGGGTGACGGCGGCTTCATGATGAACTCCCAGGAGCTCGAGACTGCGGTCCGGCGCAAGCTCGATCTCGTGGCGATCGTGCTGAAGGATGACAGCTACGGCATGATCAAATGGAAGCAAAGCGGCATGGGCTTTGCCGAGTGGGGCCTGGACTTCGGCAATCCCGACTTCGTGGCTTACGCCAAGAGCTACGGAGCGCACGGGCACCGGATCGAAACCACGGGTGAGCTGGTCAAGGTGCTGGGCTTGTGCTTTGCCAAGGCAGGTGTTCACGTGATCGAGGTGCCGATCGACTACAGCGAAAACGAGAGGGTCTTCTACCAGGAGCTGCGCAAGAAGACCTTGACCCTGGGCGATGGAGCGAAGCGCACCGCCCAAGGATGACTTGCCCTTTTCGCAGGTCGCAAGCGCCGCCGGCTGTGTTGCACCTCTTCGAAGTATCCCGGATATTGCTGGTCGTCGCGCCTTGCCGGCGGCACCCGGTCCTTGGCGATCTGCACACGTTATGTTCCGGCGGTGCCCGACCCGAGTGATGGAGCAAAGGACATGACCGAGAAGCGAAGCGTGCAGGTGCTTTCTCCCTACGATCGCTCGAGCATCGGCACGCTGCCCGAGGCCGACGAGGCGCACTGCATGAGCGTGCTCGAGCAGAGCCACGCGCTGTACGAGCAGCGTGACCAATGGCTGCCCAAGCACGAACGGGTGGCGATTCTCAGCCGCCTGGCGGAGCTCGTGTCACAACGCCGCGAACAGCTGACGCTGCAGGCAGCGCGCGAAGGCGGCAAACCGTACGTGGATTCGCTCATCGAGGTCGAGCGGGCCGAGCAGGGCATTCGGGCCGCGGTCCACGAGCTGCACCACCTTGGCGGCGCGGAAATCCCCATGGGGCTGACGGCGTCATCGAGTGGACGGATGGCGTTCACGTACCGCGAGCCGCGCGGCGTCGTGCTATCGATCAGCGCCTTCAACCATCCGGTCAACCTGATTGTGCACCAGGTGATACCTGCGCTAGCCGTGGGCGCGCCGGTAATCATCAAGCCTGCCCCTGACACGCCGCTGTCATGCCGTTCGATCGTGCAGCTGCTTTACGAAGCCGGATTGCCCGAAGCGTGGTGCCGGATGGTGCTGTGCGAGAACGAGGTCACGCAAAAGCTCGTGGGCGATCGCCGCACCGCGTTCCTGAGCTTCATCGGCTCGCATCGGGTGGGCTGGTACTTGCGCTCGAAGCTGGCGCCGGGTGCGGCCTGCGCGCTCGAACATGGCGGCGTTGCACCGGTCATCGTGGACGCTACGGCCAAGCTCGACGATGCCGTGCCTTTGCTGGTGAAGGGGGGCTACTACCATGCAGGCCAGGTCTGCGTCTCCGTGCAGCGCATCTACGTGCAGGAGTCGAAACGCGAGCGCCTGTGCGAGCAGCTTGTGGGCGCGATTTCGCCATTGCGGGTAGGTGATCCGACGGCCAAGGACACGGATGTCGGCCCGCTCATCCGGCCATCCGAGGTGGATCGCGTTGCCACCTGGGTCGACGAGGCCGTGCGCGCTGGCGCCAGAGCCGCCATCGGCGGCAAGCGGCTATCCGAAACCTGCTACGCTCCCACCTTGCTGATCGATCCGCCCGACGACGCGCGTGTATCCCGGGAAGAGATCTTCGGGCCCGTGGTGTCCGTTTATGGGTATGGGGAGCTGGACGAGGCGATCGCACGCGCCAACGCCCCCGACGCCTTCTTCCAGGCTGCCGTATTCACGCAGGACCTCGGCGTCGCGCTACGCGCCCATCGGCGCCTGCGCGGCATGTCGGTTATGGTCAACGACCACACCGCGTTTCGCGTGGACTCCATGCCTTTTGGCGGACACCTCGCTTCGGGTCTTGGCTTGGGCGGAATCGGTTACAGCATGCGCGACATGAGCCTCGAACGCATGTTCGTCGTTCGCTCGAGCGAACTCTAGGGCTGGACCAAGCGATGCAGGGGGCCGGTCGCCTGCGCATCGTACCCTTGCAGCTGCTCTGGATCGGGGTGGCCTTTGCCTTTTCCGTCACCACCCTGCGAGCCGTCTGGGCCGCGGCCCGGGCTCGGCGTGGCTAGATGGTGACCGATGCCGGGTAACCCCATACGGTTTCACGAACACGGTTCATGACGCGGGTCAGGCTCGCCGCGCCGGTCACCGTGAACGGGTTCGAAATCAGCGCGCTCGAACGCGTGCGCACGTGCTGCAGCGTGATCGCGGGCATGCCATGGGCCCACGCTTCGCTCGAGCTCGTGGCTGTGATCGTGCGCCGCGGCGATCGAACCTGGGCCTTCGATGCCATGGGTCGCCGCGTCGAGCCGGACGAGCTCGACTTAGGGCCGATCCTATGACACCGACTGCGATCCCTGCGACAAGACCCTCCCGGCGGCCGGCAGTGGTAGCCCGGTGCCGAAGGGGCCCTCAAAACGGGCAGTCGATGGATCTGTCGTTCGGGCCGAGCCTGTTGCGGTTCTTGCAGCTTGGTATGCGCGTGCAGGGTGAGCTCAGCGAGCCCGCAAGCCAATCCCCCGTACCCCCGGGGAATTGGACCAGGAAATTGAACCCGACCCACACGTCCGGCCCCTCCCGAACGATCCCTTTCGGGTCCTTCATGCCGGTGAACATGTGGAGCGTCACGATGCCGCTCATGGCCTTTTCCTCGAAGACCGTGTGAAAATTGAGCGCGCCGCGGAAGCCGTTCTTCAGCTCCCCGTCGAGGCTAACCAGGTTCGGTGAGGCGAAAGCCCCGGGGCCATCCGGTGCGACCATGTACGTCATGGGCAGCTGGGCCTGGTGAATAGTGAAATCGGTGTGCTTGACCTCGACTTGACCACCGTGCAGTTGACCGTCGTAGAAGAGATCGGTGTCCACCTCGATTTCGTCCAACACGCAGGTGAGCGGATTCATCTTGTCGTCGCAGAGGTATTCGAGCTGGCAGATGTCGTCGATGGTGTTGCCCGCGAGCTCGACCGACAACGCCTTGCGACCGGGCAGGATCTCGCCGGGCACGCGTGCCGTCGCGGCTGCCTCGGGGCTGACCGTCATGCAGCCGGTCAGGAATGCGTGCTCGGGATCGCCTCTGTAGGGCGGGGGAGCTGTGAGGGGCGTTGCGCAAGGGTCCGCGGGAGCGCCGCCGCCGGGTAGGCCGGGGCCACCGGGTAGGCCGGGGCCGCCCGTGGGGCTGTCGCCGCCGCCGCAGGCCACGCTGAAGCCGAGCGTCATCAAAAGGGACGCACTGAGCAGGTTTCGATCCATGAATGCTTCTCCTTCAATCTCTATCACGCGTGCCGACCTTGGGATCGTTTCCCAGGGAGTGCTTGTATTCAGCCGCAACCTACACGCGCGCTCGCCGCTCCGCTACCCCATCCACGCCCGCCGACAAGCGCCCAGCCCGGCGCATTCGCCAGATCGGGGCCGCAGGTTGGGCCAGGATGGTCGCAAACAAAACAGAGCCGGCCTTGTAGTGGTCCGGCAGCGGCATTTCGGTCGGTTCGTTGACCTCGATATTCGGGCCGGCCTCGTGATTAGGGCCCGCGGGCCCTTACCGGATGCGCCGGATGCCGGGGTGCCTGTCGAAGCCACGATCGAAGCTGAGGATCTCGCGGACGCGATGGTGCGTCATCACGGCCGCGTGCACGGCATCGCGTGCGGATAGCTTGTCCGAGCCCATCAGGATGTCCTT
>JAKSBK010000193.1 GCA_022361155.1 Pseudomonadota bacterium | reverse complement strand
TGGCAAGGCGGACCGACGAAGACTGCGGTTCATTTCGATGCGGTGCAGCGCATATTCGAGGAGGTCCCAACGCCGCCAGCGGGCGCCAGGGCTGGGGCCAAACGATCAGGATTCCTGTGGCGAGGCACTAGTTGGCCAGGCTTGTTGCGCTCGGCGTGGCGGGCGTCGCAGGCGTGACGCGCTCACGCAGCTCGCTTGCCTCCCTCAGCTCGAGGGAGCTCAACAGCTCCTCGCACTCGGCGAACAGGCTCGCCGCCAGCTCCTGCTTATGGCGCAGCGCCACCGCGGAGTTGAACAGCGCCTTGGCAAGCTGGAGCCGCTCTTCGGCCAGGGCCGTCTCGGGGACCACGGCCTTGCGTAAACTCTGTAGCGCGTGTTCCTGCAGCTGCCCTTGACGGGTCTGGCAAGCATGAAGATGCTCGTTGTACAGGGCCGTGGCATAGGCGATGTGGGCGCGCGATCGGTGCGGAACCTCGCCAAGCCTCTCCTCGAGCTCCGAAAGGACCATGGGTCCACGGGCCTGGCTTTCGCCTTGGCGTGCGTACAGATGCTCGTTCGCGAGGGCCACGCAGAGCGCCTCCACCGCCTTCGGTGGGAAGAGCTCCTGCAGCGTCAGATCGGCAAGCTGCGTGAGTGCTTCCTCCGCGAAGTCACGCGATCCAAGCCGGCAGGCCGTACGGTGGCCCCAAACCAACGCATGAAGGAGCAAGGCATGCAGCGTGTCGTCTACCTCATGATCCTCAGCCAGCCGCGAGAGCTCATCGCGCAGCCCGCGCGCAGCGACGTCCTGGCCTGCGACCAGCGCGGCCAGCAGCGCATTGACCAGCGCTCGCGCAAGAGCCCGGCGCTGGGTCATGGTGGCTTGCGCACGAGAGGCCATCACCCGTAGCTCCTCGAGCGCGCGCCGTGCCTCGTCCACGTCGACTTGGGCGCCGGCTGCGAGATAGCGACCGCTCAGGATCAGGGCGCGCTGGTCGTCCGCGGAGCTGTCGGCAGATCCGGCAGGCTCGGCCCCGTCTTTGACCGAGCCGATTGGCGGCTCGGGAGGCTGGGTGTCTGCTGCGCTCGCTGCCTCCGGAGCACTCGCAGCCGCGGACGCATCGTCATCCAGATCATCGGGTGACGGCTCGGCAGCGGCCCGCTCCATAGCGCTCGCTTGTGTGGGCTCGGCACCAGTCCCCGACGGCTCGGGCGGCGCCGGTGGCTCGGGCTGTTGCAGGTCGAGCTCGGGTTCGGCAGTCGCATCCGGCTCTGCGAACGAAGACTGCGTGTCCTCGGCCGGGATCGTCGCAACCTCGAGCGAGGCGCCGGTGCTTGGTCCATGGTTAGCTGACGCAGCCCCTTCGCTCGCGTGCTGTGTCGCTTCTGCCCGCTCGCGCGGCTGTGGCTGGTCAGCCTCGGCAGACAGCGAGAGCTCCGGCTCTTGAGCTCCGGCTTGCCGCTCGCTCGACGGCCTAACGATACGACGCCGGGGTTTCGTGGACTCTGCGGGCTGGGTGTGATCTGAGGGGTCCATGCGTTGATCCTCCGGGGCCGCGCGACTCTAGCATGCCGCAGCGAATTTGCTACCACGAACCAGTGTCGTGGAACAGTGGTTACCTGCACAAGTCGGTGCGCGATTGGCGTGGAGGTATGCTCCAAGCCGGCCCTTTAGGATTCGTTGGGCTCACGCGAGCAGCCTGCGGTACTTGACGCGCTTCGGCACGTCGGCGGCCGTGCCCAGACGTCGCCTGCGGTCCGCCTCGTAGCCGTCGTAGCTCCCTTCGAACCAGACCACGCCGCTGTCGCCTTCGAACGCCAGAACATGGGTCGCGATTCGATTCAGAAACCAGCGATCGTGGCTCACTACGATGGCGCAGCCGGAAAAGCGCAGCAGGGCCTCTTCCAAGGAGCGAAGGGTCTCCACGTCCAGATCGTTCGTGGGCTCGTCCAGCAGCAACACGTTTGCCCCGCGCTTGAGTAGTTTCGCAAGATGCACACGGTTGCGTTCTCCTCCAGAGAGGTTCTTCAGCAGCTTCTGTTGGTCGCTACCCCGGAAGCCAAACCACGAAACGTATGCGCGCGAAGCGACGTGGTGCTTACCAAGTGCGATCGTGTCCGCCCCGCCGGATATGTGCTGCCATACCGTGTGTTCGCCATCAAGCTTGTCGCGGGTCTGGTCCACGTAGGCGAGCTTTACCGTGTCGCCGACTCGAAGCCTACCCGCATCCGGCTGCTCGGCGCCGACGAGCAACCGACAAAGCGTCGTCTTGCCTGTACCGTTCGCGCCTATCGCAGCGACGATAGCCCCCTTGGGAACGCGGAAGCTCAAGTCCTCGAAGAGAAGGCGCTCGCCAAACGCCTTTGTGAGGCGTTCGGCGTCGATCACACTGTCCCCAAGCCGCTCGCCGGGTGCTATGAAGATCTCTCCTGGCTCACGCTTGGCCCTGTCTTCTTCGGCACGTAGGGCTTCGTAGGCGGTCAGGCGCGCCCGTCCTTTGGCCTGCCGCGCCTTGGGGGCCGAGCGCACCCACTCGAGCTCGCGAGCGA
>JAKSBK010000192.1 GCA_022361155.1 Pseudomonadota bacterium | reverse complement strand
TACCGGATGTCAGCGGTGCACTGGGCGGCGTGCCAGGCGCTCGTGCAACGCATCCGGCGCCACGTCGGCACCGTTGGGCCACACGGGCGCGCCCCACGCCGAGAGCTCGACTCGAGCAAAGAAGACCGCGTCGCGTAAGGGCGCGAAGATCGGACCCACGAGGCTGTCGGTCATATCCCACTCACCTTTCACACCATCGGAGAACTCCGCATACAAACGATGGGGATGCCGAGCTTCCACGTACACGAGCCGTTCCATGGTTACTCCAGCGGCAAGTGACAAGGCGGTACCCGGGGTCTGTGAGTCAGTGGTGGCTGCGAATCTGCCGACTAGGGCGCCGCTTGACAACCCCCGGGGAGGTACTAGCTTGCGGCACATGAATCTACTGAACTTGATGCGAGCTACTAAGGGAAAAGATGATGTGGAAGGCGCATTCCGATTTGGTGCGTCCCTCCAGGTCGCTCTAGGCCCGTGGGATCTGGTTCTTTCACTCTCTCGCCGCGTGAGCCGCTCGGCTCTCCCGCCCCCCGATAGCTTGCGCGACGGCTCTTCCGTAACCAGACCATGACTCGCCTCCCAAAGCCAGCGGCCCCATTGAAGCATGCGAGCTACCAAGGGCCGCAGAGCAAGTGCTGCCTGTTTCCGCTGGTTTCTTTGGGAGGCACCCGACCGCCTCCGCGATTCTCACTGCGACGCGCGAGGGTGACGAGCGATGACCGGCGCAGCTCCGATCGACGCGTTCGGGATGGGGGCGAGACCCTCACCGAATTCTCGCCCACGCGATCGCGAGCGATACGCGCGTGTGACATCTCGGGGGGTACAAGCCGCTGCGTCTGTCTGCATGGAGCCGCACGATGACCAGCTTTGACAAGTTCTTTGCTCGTGCAATGGGCTTCGAGTCCGAGCAGGAACATTTGCCCTACCAGAAGCGGCTCGCACTCGAGGACCCGCTGCCGTCGCTGGTGGACGTACCAACTGGTATGGGAAAGACAGCAGCAGCGCTCTTCGCGTGGGTCTGGCGCCGGCGCTTTGCCGGAGAGTCGATCCGAAACAAGACGCCTCGCCGACTCGTCTACTGCCTTCCGATGCGGGTACTGGTCGAGCAGACGTACGGCGAGGCCATAAAGTGGCTCGACCGTCTCGGCCTGCTGGCTGGCTCCGCTAACTGGACCGAACGCGACACCGATGGAGCACCTACCAAGCGAGCCAACTTGAAGGCGGCCGACGGGCGTCGCGGCTACGAAGCCAACCCTAACGCATCCAAGACCGCAAGCGGTTGGGCGTCCAAGAACGGCGATCAAGGACAGCGCCCGATAGCCGTGCACTTGTTGCTCGGCGGTGAGCAGAAATCCGATTGGGCGTTGTGGCCGGAGCGGGACGCCATCCTGATCGGCACACAGGACATGCTGGTCTCCCGTGCGCTCAACCGTGGCTACGCTGCAGGGCGGGCGCGGTGGCCACAGGAATTCGGGCTGCTCAACTCCGACTGCCTGTGGGTGTTTGATGAGATCCAGATCATGGATACCAGCTTGGCGACTAGCCTCCAGTTGGATGCTTCGCGACGCAGTCTGCGGCTTCGTCCGAACCGCGGTGCTTTTCCGGCTGAGAAAGCGGACCCCCTCGCGAGGCCGTGCCATTCGCTCTGGATGAGCGCCACGATGGCGAAGCATTGGCTGGAACGCGCGGTGGATTGGTCGGGGCATGTCGATGCTGCATGGAAAAACCGGCACGAACTGTCGAAACCAGAACGAACAGATAGGGACCTGCGCAGCGGGCAGCTCTTCGATATCCAGAAGTCGCTTTTCAAGGCATCGATCTCCGCCCTGGAGAAACCGAAGACCAAAGACAATCGTGCGGACAAGGCAGACGCGCAGCGGAAGCAAACCGAGTATCTGAAACGGGTAGCAGAACACATCACCAAGACCGGGGCCGCATCAGGGTTGACGCTGATCATCGTCAATACCGTGGACCGTGCAACAAGGCTCTTCGAACTGCTGCGTAAGCAGCCGGATTTCGGTGACGGCACCATCAAACTTATCCACTCTCGTTTTTGTCCGCGCGAGCGTGAAGAGTGGTCCGGCTTCTTGCTCCGGAAGGATAGCGAAAAGCGCGTCCTGATCTCGACGCAGGTGGTAGAAGCAGGCGTCGATCTGTCGGCCACCGTACTCTACACGGAACTTGCCCCGTGGGCATCGCTAGTGCAGCGATTTGGTCGTTGTGCCCGCTACCCTGGTGAAACCGGCCGGGTGTTCTGGCTCGATCTCGACCTCGGCACAGACAAGTCACCTGTCGAGCACTGGGCCAGACCCTATTCTCGCGCTGAGATAGTCGCTGCCCGCCAGAAGCTAGCGGAACTAGGAGACGTGGGTCTCGCCTCGCTGAGTACGATCAAGCAAGCGATCGACACGGAGTCAAATGGGAAGCAGGCCAGTCGGCTTTTCCCCTATGAGCCCCGCTTCGTCCTGCGGGACAAGGACCTGTTCGATCTGTTCGACACCACGCCCGATCTGACCGGAGCCGATGTCGACGTCGCCCGCTTCATTCGCGATGGCGAGGAGCTCGACGTCCAGGTTTTCTGGCGTGACCCGGAGGATGATCCCTTTTTCACCAAGCAAAATGAGAAGGACTTGAAGCAGCCGCTCAAGAAGCTGCGACCGCAGCGCCGTGAACTCTGCCCGGTGCCGTTTCCGCGGCTTCGCGAAGAACTTCCTGTCCTGAGGAAGGCTGGGAGAATCTGGCGGCGGCACTATCGAAAAGGCTGGCAGCTGATCGATTCACGGGACACCGAGCTGGTGTATCCCGGCCAGGTCTTTCTGTTGGAAGCCTCTTGCGGTGGCTACTCCACGGAGCTCGGGTGGACCGGCAATCCCCGGGATTCTGTCGATCCGGTACCCGTAGAAGACATCGACAACAAGGCAGACGCCTCGACAGACACTGATGACTCGGAGGACCTGAGCGAAATCAGCGGTTGGCTCTCCATCGAAGAGCACTGCCGTGACGTGGGACGACAGATGGCCGATCTGCTGGAGGACGCGGGGCTGTCCGACTCCGAGCAGAAGGTCTTGTTGATCGCCGCGCGGCTCCACGACTGGGGCAAGGTTCACGAAGCTTTTCAGGCGAAGCTGAAGCCGGACCTTCTCGCCCTCGCCCAGAAACGTGATCTCGGCGGGCAACCGGCTGCCAAGGCTCCTGATGGGAAGGATCGCCAAACGGGGGAGCGTGACGAGGCCAAGAATGCCTGGCGCCGAGACAAGATTCGCCCGCGACCGAGCGACACGTCCGAAGCCGACAACGACAAGCGCCGCCCTGGCCATCGCCATGAGCTCGCTAGCGCGCTGGCTATCTTGGAGACGCTCTGCACTGCCCAGCCGACACACGAGGCGTTCTCTTGGCCCGAAGGACTTGATAAGTTGCTTTTTGGAGACACAGATGACCACTCCTCGCCAGCAATCTCCGCGGAGCATCCGCTCGCACTGGAGCTTGCGAAATTGTCGACGGACGAACTGGACTTGCTCATCTACCTCGTCGCTTCCCATCACGGCAAAGTTCGCATGTCCCTGCGCAGCTCCCAGGATGACGAGCTTGAAGACGTCCCGGATCCCTGCCCATCGGACAAGCGTCAGGCTCGCGGCGTCCGCGATGGCGACCTTCTTCCATCATGCCGGGTCCCGGCAGCGAACCTGCGCGAATCCGCCGCAATCGACGCACCAACCGTGATCGTGTCGCTCGACCCCATGGAGCTGGGTCTATCGCGGCGTTACGGCACTTCATGGCGCGAGCGAACGCAGTTACTGCTGGAACGTCTGGGACCATTCCGGTTGGGCTACCTGGAATCTCTGCTGCGCGCCGCCGACTGCCGCGCAAGCAAGGAAGAAGACGAGCGCGGAAGGAGACGCCCGTAGTGACCGGCCACGTTCTTGAGCTCCGCGGCTGCACGCCTGAGCCGCTCGGAAACTACCTCAAAGGGCTGGGGGTCTTCCGTCTCATCGCCGAACAGGCGGATCCCCAAGCTCGGGCATGGTGGAAGGATGGGGTGCTCGTACTTCACACGAAGTGGTCGCAGAAGGAACTGAGCGACTTTTTCTTGCAGGGTATCGGTGACGAAAGCACCCCGGTCTACTGTCCAACTCCCGTCTTCGCTCCGTGGGGAGGGCGTCCCGGATTCTACGCGGACGGAAACGAGAGAGCGAAAGCCCGGCTCGAATCGTTGCGACAGATCAGCCCTCCAGGGCGGTTTGCGATGGCGCAGCACGTCGTGAAGGTCACGGACGAAGTGCTCGCGGACCATGGCTGGTCGAACGTATCCAAGAAGAAGCGAGCGGAGCTGAAGGCATCGATCATCGCGGCCATGCGAAACGCCTGGAGTGAGTCCGGGATCGACTGGTTCGACGCGTGCCTTGCTCTTGAGGAAGATGCTCGATTCGGCTTCTTGTATGGCACCGGCGGAAATGAGGGGAGCGCCGATATCACGAATAACTTCTGGGAATTGATCGAGGAGACGATTGGTTTCCCGAACCAGAGACAGGATTCCGGCGCGCTCCTGGCGGCTGCTGTATTCGGTGCCTCGCGAGTTGGAGGTACGTCCAGAACGGCGGGCCAGCATTTCCCTTTTGCAGCTGGCTCGTCCAATTGCGGACAAGTCTTCTTCAGTTCCGCCTCCACGAACCCGTGGGACGTCGTGCTGATGATGGAGGGGGCTGTGCTTTTCTCCGGCGCCACTACGAAGAGATTGTCGCAACTAGGTAAAGGCAAGGCGGCATTTCCGTTCATGATCGATCACCTGGCTACGGGCGAACCTTCGGCGTCGCTCAGAGACGAAGCCAAGCAAGATGCGCAGATCACTCGGTGTCGCGCGGAATTCTGGATGCCACTCTGGTCCTCTCCGACTTCTCTGCCAGCGATTCGGGCTCTGCTTGCCGAAGGCCGATTGCAACGCCCGTCGGGACAACACACCGAACATGCGTTGCACGCGATGGAGGCGATCAAGTCTCTGGGCGTGTCGCGTGGAGTCAGTGCTTTCCACCGTGTTGCCTTGTTCGAGCGACGTGGCAAGGGCTACTACCTGTCTTCGTCGCTGGGTTTTCACTCTGCAACTCGTTCTTCTGCTCCATTCGGGATTGAGCTGGTTCGGCTCGACGAGTTTCGTGACCAAGCATACCGCGAGCTTCGTGAAGGACCGGGTATTCCAGACCGCGTCATGCGGGCGCGGCAGCGATTTCACGTGGCCATGGCCACGTTATTCGATCGCGACGAACAGGGAATTACTCGGATAGCCGATGCGCCACTCGAGGTCGTCGTCGGTGCGGCTCGCCTAGAACGTGAAGTCGCGTCGCTCAAGGACCGGGGAAAGCTGCTCACCCCCTGTCCCTCGCTCGGGTGGAAGTTTCAGCGAGTTGACGCTCTGGCCACGGACTATCAAATCGCCCGCGCCATCGCCGGAATCGCTGCATGGGGCGAAATCTCTTCCGAAGGCCGGTTGGTACCTGCCGTTGAGTCGATCCGTGCCAACTTGCTCCCGGTACACCGGCGAGGAAGGATCTGGGCTTGGGACGAAACGAGCCGCAGCGCTGTCTGGTCACCTGGAGCATCGCTGAACGCCAATCTGGCCGCCGTGCTGCGCCGACGGTTAATCGACGCGGGCCGCGGATCGGGTAGAGGTCTTCCTCTCTGGAGCTCGTACGGTGCCGGCTTCGAGGACCTGCTTACCTACTGGAACGGTGAGGTTGATGAGGATCGTCTAACGGATCTCCTTCACGGCCTCGCGCTAGCAGATGCCGGCAACTGGAGTGAGTCGAGGGTCGACGATCGCCAGTGGCGTGATGCGCCAACTCCCGACTTACAGACCGGCGCGGTTTGGTTCGACGCGGAAGGTCAGGCGCGCTCGAACTTCGGTTCTGTTGACTGGAACGGACGCCCGCTACTTTCGAAGGATAGCCTGCGCGCCGCGTTCGAGCTGCCTCGCATCTACCACTTGCTGAAGCTCTGTTTCCTCGGGGGACGACTGCCACACCGACCGCTGGAGGGACGAACGAGCCCCCGAACCGGTGAGGAACCGTTTCCGCCATCCTGCCTGGACGTGTTCATGCTTCTTCAAGCCGGGCGCCTTTCCGATGCCGCGCAGCTCAGCGCGCGCCGCCTGCGCGCGAAAGGCTACCCGACTGTGCTGCTTGACGACGACCTACAGACGTTAGACATGGACCTCGAACAGTGCCGGCGACTTGCCGCCACGCTGCTCATCCCCGTTCGCCAGCCCGGCGTCTGTGCGGCGCTCGCGATCAGACCCCAAACGAACCGCTGAAAGGAGAACCGCACATGCCCCTCGATCTCACTCCCCTGGACTCCGCTTCCCGCTTGCTCGTAGAAGCAACCCTACAGGTGGCGCCTGGTTCGGGCGGGCGCTTTCAGCCGACTGGCTTTCCGGACCTCGGACCAGCGCTTTACAAGGGAGTTCGCCCCCTAGGGAACGACGGTGATGCAAAAACCGGGGGGACGGAGCTGGTGGACATGCTGCTGATCGAGTCCGTCCAGTCGATGGCGAACCGACTGGAAGAGGTGTGTCTTCAGGGAGAAGACTACAACACTGACTGCCAAGGTGTCCCTTACGTGCGGGTGCTCGATGGTCACGGTAACAATGCGTTTCTCACGTCATCGGTTCGTGAACCACACCGGCTTGCGTCACCTTACGTACTCGGAGCGAAGCGAAACGGCACGCCGTACAGGGATGAAATCAGAACAGCGCTGGGAGCCAACAAGCAGCGGCCAGTCCACATCTGGAAAATGGTTCCAGAGATGTTCGAACGCGATCCGGGCTGTGTCCTGCACGGCGTGTTTCTCGAGGAGATCGATGGACGCATTCGCCTGCCGCGGCTCGTTTCGGCGTACATCGAAGCAGCCACGCCCAATCAGGCAAACTCGGGTGGAGTCTACCGCGGCGAGGTGACGGCCAAGGACAATATCCCCTATTCCAAACAGGAGTTCACGTCACACGCGATCACGGCATCGTTCATCTTCCACCTTTCCACACTGAAGGGATACGGTCTGGAGGAACCGAAGAACCGGTTCCTTCAGGCCTGGGCGTTGTACAAGATCGACCGGTTTGTTCATGAACATCTCCGGCTCAGGACGGCCTGCGAGTTCGACGTTGCCGAGCTGAGCGTAACCCTCGACGGGAAGCCCGCCGATCTCGGCAAGGGGAAAGGAACGTGGCCGTCCTCAGACGATGTCTTGGCCGCGTTCACGGCGGCACGAGACGCTTGCTTCCCAGGAATGACGGAAGGCGATGAGTGGGCGCAACGCGGGGTCACAGTTATCACGTACGCAGTCGATGTCAGCGGCGAAGAGGCCTTGCCGGAAGATGTCACAGCAGAAGCCTTTGATTTGGATGGATTTACGGAACGCGCCGAGGTGAAACAAGTCACCAAGAGTAAGGGAAAGAAGAAAGGGACTTTCAATGCCTTGGTTGTCACCGGGGAATGGCCGGACGAAGATCAAAGAGCACTTCTGGAAAAGAATCCAGAGAAGAAAGAAGCCGACGACGGCGATGAGATGGATAACCCTGCTCACGAAATCGTAAAGAGGGCGCTGAAAAAGTGGAGCGACGCGCGGAGAAAACTCCAGAAGAAGATGGCAGGGGCTGAGGACGACGGATCTCGGTAATGAGCCTCTCCATCTCCATCCGGTTTCTGACCGGGCGGGCGCACCTGCATCCCTGGCAGACGCACCATAGCGAGGGACGAGTCGAGTGGCCGCCGTCGCAGTGGCGGCTACTTCGAGCGCTCGTTGCCGTTGCAGGACGAGGTCTGACTTCCCTTCCCTATCCTGATGATGCGCCAGCATCGAAACCCGACCTGAAAGTTGCGGTCGACGGGTTGGCGTCCCTTTGTCGGCGGGGTGTATCGGCAGATGCGAAGAAAAAGCTCACCTTCTCGAAGGCAAAGCGAATCTTAGTTTTGAAGGTTCAGATGACGGATACCGAGGCAGACGCTTGGAAGGCTGCCAATCCAAGCGGGACGTTCGCAGACGCTCTCGAACGACTTCGAGAATTGGCGACAGCGCCTCAACCGGTGGCGATGGCCGATGTCGCCTCTGATGAGATCCCAGTGTCTCGCCTCGGACGACTGCTGCATGAGCTCACCGCACCGCCCACGATTTGGCTCCCGAAGGCCAGTGGCGGGCACACGCGGCAGTACTTCCCTATTCACGAGGGCGGGAGAGTGAAGAACACTGGCTCGGCGGTGTTCGACACGTTCGCCACGCTTAGGAAGGACCAGCCCGCACTGTTTCACTGGCCTTACGTCGAACTCGACGAGCACCAACACTCGGACCTGCAACTGCTGCTGGGCCGCTTGACGTATTTTGGTCGTGCTGAGTCCTGGTGCCGGGCCGAGGCCCACACCTGTGTGCTCGAAGAGATCGAGGCGAGCGGAACGTATCGCATGGTTCCCGGTCAGACCCATTGGGAATGCGTATGCCTAGAGGACGGGAACCACCGAAGCCCAGCAGGCAGAGAGTACCGCGAGTACCTTCTTGAACGCCGGCTCGCGCCCGCCAGGGAGCTTCAGGAGGAAGTCGCGGACCTATTGCCACGAACGAAGCGATCCGACGGTAAGAGCCGCAAGGAGATCGAGTCCTTCAGGTCGATGTTGCGCGGCGAACCTCTCGAGAAATTGGTACTGAGATGTCTGCTCCGCGAATCCGGTCAGGACATCAGGGATGGACTGGAGCGACCCATCGGGACGCGTTGGGTGCACTATGCTGTGCCGCGTGCCGTCTTCGATGTCCCACGGCCGAAACCTCAACCGTACCCTCGCAAGTCGGAGACCGTCGATCTCGTTCGCTACACGCTGAACACTGCCACGGCTCATCGCCCCGTGCTGCCTCCGCTGACCGATACGCTCCTGGTCGCGGACAAGTTCCGCAGCGCCGCGATGGCCGTTTGCGGAAGGCCTGGTCGAGCGCTTGGTGGCCGGGAAGGGGGCTCGCCGTGCCGAGACCATCGGCACGCCTTCTGGTGGCCGCTCGACGAGGACGACGACGGCTTCATCGACCATGTCATGGTGTGGGCGCCTGGTGCGTTCGAGCAGCATGAAGTGGACGCCCTGCGGAGGCTCACAAGGCTTCGCCAACGTGGCGGCAGGCCGGACTTGCTCGTATCGCCGACTTACGTCGGGCGAGCATCTGTATACGCGCCTTGGAATGGAAATGGCGCCACAACGTTCGTATCGACGACACCGTATTTTTGCCCTCTCCATTTATCCCATGGCAAGGCGAGCAGCGGGCGCACGCGGCCCATCACAAAGGTGATTCGCGAGGGCCTGCTCGCACAGGGCATTGCCGATGAGATCGCCGATATCTCGGAGCTGGTATTCGACTACGCCCGGGACCAACTGGTAGCTTTGCAGGGAGCCCTCGCCGCGGGCGCACTGCAGGAGCCAGCACCTCCCCGTCAGTATTTCCCAATAGGCGATCCTCCGTCGCTCTGCCCGGCGTTGCCTCGACCGACATCGATTGCTTCCGAGAGATTTCAGGGCGCCTGCTTGAAAGATCCGGACTCCGGCTTCTCCTTCGGGTCGTCGATAGGTCTCCACGTCGACGGGGGGAACCGGTTCATCCGTGCAATGAGCTTTTGCCAGCGCCGACGGAACTCACAGGTTAAGGGATACGGGCGAATGCTGCTGATCCGCTTCAAAGCTCCTCGCTCGCCGCGACCGTTTGCGGTTGGGGATCAATGTCATTTCGGTCTCGGATTGTTCATTCCTGTCGCTAAGTAGCTACCAGAGTTTATTTGGACACCCAGGTAGGCGGCTAACGATGTGAGGAAGTCAGTCCCTACCATGGCGGCAGGATATTAAGGACACCCATAGTCTCCCATAGTCTAGACAACGGCGGTGCAGGGTGCCATAGAGGAACTGCGATGACGGTGGCTCGTGCGGAGCAGGTGAGCGTGGATGCGACGCCCTGGTATCATGTGATATCCCGCTGTGTGCGGCGGGCGTTCCTGTGCGGGCAGGACCGGTACTCGGGGCGCAACTTCGACCACCGCAAGGTCT
>JAKSBK010000191.1 GCA_022361155.1 Pseudomonadota bacterium | reverse complement strand
GAGTTTTCGGCTCTTGAGGCGCTGATGGACGAGGCGGCCGCGCGTGAGTCGGAAATGCTCGCGCGCCTCTCGGCTCTCCAGACCAAGGCCGCCGAAGCTGGGCCCACGCAGTTCGAACTCATCGTCGCAAAGGCCGACGAAGCGGGTGCGGCGCTTGATCTCGATGAGGCCGACACGCGCAAGATCATCGATACGCAGCTCCGCGCTGCCGGCTGGGAGGTGGACACCGCTGAGCTGACGTTCGCCAAGGGCGTTCGCCCTCAACAAGAATCTCGCCATCGCGGAGTGGCCCACGGAGAACGGGCCCGCCGACTACATGCTCTTCATCGGGATGCACGCCGTCGCTGTGGTCGAGGCGAAGAAGGGCGCGCGAGACGTCTCCGCATCCATCGAGCAGGCGAAGCGCTACAGCCGCGGTTATGAATCGAAGGCCGCCGAGGCGCCACCTGATGGTCCGTGGGGCGACTACCGAGTGCCGTTCCTCTTTGCGACGAACGGTCGCCCATATCTCAAGCAGATCGAGACCAAGAGTGGCGTCTGGTTCCTCGACGCGCGTCGCGCCACCAACCACTCCCGCGCTCTCGACGGCTGGATCACGCCCGACGGCATCAGCGGGATGCTACGGCAGGACATCGATGCCGCCCATGAAGCCCTCAAGAAGGAGCCGACGGAGTACCTCGGCCTTCGCGACTACCAACTTCGCGCCATCGACGCGGTCGAGCAGGCCCTTGAAGAAGATCGTCGAGAGATCCTCATCGCGATGGCCACGGGTACGGGCAAGACCCGCACCTGCGTCGGCCTTTGCTACCGGCTCCTCAAGGTGAAGCGGTTTCGGCGGATTCTCTTCCTCGTTGACCGCACTGCGCTCGGGATTCAGGCCACGAACGCCTTCAAGGACGCCCGCCTCGAAAACCTCCAGACCTTCACCGACATCTTCGACCTCAAAGAGCTCAAGGACATCACGCCCGAGTCCGACACCAAGCTTCAGGTCGCGACGGTGCAGGGCATGGTCAAGCGAATCCTCTTCTCAGAGGACGAAGCGCCTCCGCCCATCGACCAATACGACTGCATCGTCGTCGATGAAGCCCACCGTGGCTACCTGCTCGACCGCGAACTCAGCGACCGCGAGCTGACCTTCCGCACCGAGTCCGACTACATCTCCAAATACCGGCGCGTCCTAGAGCACTTCGACTGTGTGAAGATCGGGCTGACCGCAACACCTGCGCTCCACACCACGGAGATCTTCGGTCAGCCCGTCTATGAGTACAGCTATCGAGAAGCGGTGGTGGACGGCTACCTCGTGGACCACGAGCCGCCCACGCGCATCGTGACCGCGCTCGCCGCCGACGGCATCACCTGGCGCGTGGGGGAGGAGCTGGAGACCTACAGTCCCTCCACCGGCGAGCTCCAACTTTCGCTCCTGAACGACGAGGTCCACGTGGACGTCGACACGTTCAACAAGCGGGTTGTCACCGAGAACTTCAACCGCGTGGTCTGCAAGTTCGTTGCGGAGCGCATCGACCCGAGCTTCGACGAAAAGACATTGGTCTTTTGCGTCTCCGATGACCACGCGGACATGGTCGTCAAGCTGCTCAAGCAGGCATTCCGCAACCAGTACGGGAGCGTCGAGGACGACGCGGTGGTCAAGATCACCGGCTCCGCGGACAAGCCCTTGCAGCTCATCCGGCGCTACCGCAACGAGCAACTGCCGAGCGTCGCCGTCACCGTGGACCTCCTTACAACGGGCGTCGATGTTCCCAAGATATGAAATCTCGTCTTCATCCGGCGAGTCCGCAGCCGCATCCTCTATCACCAAATGCTGGGCCGTGCGACGCGGCGCTGCGACGAGATCGACAAGGAGGTGTTCCGCATTTACGACGCGGTGGAGCTCTACAGCGCGCTGGCTCCCTATTCCGACATGAAGCCGGTCGTCCCGAACCCGAAGGTGCCGTTCGCCCAGCTCGTCGGCGAACTCAACACGGTGGACGACGGAGAGTCGCGGGCGGAGATCCTCGACCAGCTCATCAGCAAGCTCGACCGCAAGAAGCGTCGGCTTAGGGACGAAGCGCTGGAGCAGTTCGAGACCGTGGCCGCCATGAGCCCCGACGACCTGCTGACCTTTCTCCGGGATCATGGTCCGGACGCGGCGCACGCCTGGTTCGCCGAGCACCCCTCACTCACCACGATTCTCGACAAGGTCATCAAGGCGGACAAGCCCGTGATGGTCTCCCACCACGAGGACGAGATCCGCGCGGTGAAGAACGGATTCGGCGACTCCCGACCCCCTGGAGACTATCTCGAAGGCTTCCGAGCCTTCATCGCAGAAAACCAAAACAAGATCCCGGCCCTCGTGGTCGTGGCGCAACGCCCGCGAGAACTGACGCGGCAGCAACTCAAGGAGCTCAAGCTCGCCCTCGACGAGGCCGGCTACAGTGAGACCAACCTCCGCGCTGCCTGGCGCGCGAAGACCAACCAGGACATCGCCGCGTCGGTCATCGGCCACGTACGCCAGGCCGCGCTCGGCGACCCGCTGCTCCCCTATGAAGAGCGCGTCGATCGCGCCATGAAGCGCATCCTTGCGTCCCAGCGCTGGAAGCCTCCCCAGCGCAAATGGCTAGAGCGCATCGGCAAGCAACTCGTCCAGGAGACCGTCGTTGACCGCGACGCCCTCGACCGCGGCCAGTTCAAGGCCCAGGCCGGCGGCTTTGACCGGCTCAACAAAGTCTTCGACGGCAGGCTGGAGCAGCTCCTCGGGGACATCAGCGAGGCGATCTGGGCGTCCGAGATGAGTGCCTCATGACTATCGACACCTCATGTCTGACCTACCTGGACGTGCTCAAGGAACTGGGCGACCGCCGCAAGCACCTGCTGCTCGGCAACGGCTTCAGCATCGGATGCGACCCGCGTTTCGCGTACGCCTCACTGTACGACCATGCCTGCGAAGCCGGGCTCTCCGATTCAGCGAAGCGGCTTTTTGATCGACTGGGAACGAACAACTTTGAAGGAGTGATGCGCGCGCTTGATGATGCGCAGTGGGTTGCCGAGGAATATGAGCTGCTTCAGGAGGGCGACGCATCCGCGATCCTTGATGACCTGGAGCTGGTCAAGACGGCGTTGATCTCCGCGGTCGGTGAGGTTCACCCAGAAGACGCATCCTGCCTCTCGGTCGATCGTGTTCACGCGGGTCGTGCGTTCATCGCACCCTACTTCAATGTCTTCACCGTCAACTACGATCTTCTGCTCTACTGGCTGGTCGCGGCCGGCGATTTCAAGTTTCAGGACGGCTTTGGGACGGATCCAGACGACTATGACGCTAGGAGCTTGATTTTTGAGGGCAGTACGCGAGGCCATGACGGCATCTACTTCCTTCACGGTGCATTGCACCTCTTCCGCGGTCGGTCGTTCACGCGGAAGCACAGTTGGAGCAGGACGGGAACGAAGCTCACAGAGCTCGTCAAGACTGGCCTCGCAGAGAAGCAGTACCCACTCTTCGTCGCCGAAGGGACTTGGGAGAAGAAGCTCGCGCAGATCGCTCGCTCCCACTATTTGGCGCACTGCTACGACAAGCTCACGCGAATCCAGAACGGACTCGTCTGCTACGGCCTTAGTCTTGGCGAGAGCGATGGCCATCTGACGCGGGCAATAGCCCACAACCTCGATTTGAAACGCGTTTTCATCGGAGTCTTCGACGACTTCGACGGGTCGGACGGCCTCGCACTCCGGGCACGCGCTGGCGAGCTCAGCACGATGAGGGAAAAGGCCCTCGGGGCGAAGAAGCGCGATAGCCCTGAGCTACAGGTGTCCTTCTTTGACGCCAAGAGTGCAGACGCCTGGAAGTCGAGGATGCCAGAGTGAACACCCAAGACATCGTCCAAAAGCTCTGGAACCTCTGCAACGTCCTCCGGGACGAGGGAATCACGTATCACGAGTACGTCACCGAGCTGACGTGGCTGCTGTTCCTCAAGATGGCGAAGGAGACCGGGCGCGAGAAGGAGTTGCCCGACGGGTATCGCTGGGACGATTTAGCGGAGAAGGAGGGCGTCGAGCAGCTTGCGTTCTACCGCGGCCTGCTCCTTCATCTCGGCACGGAGGGCTCGTCGAGGATTCAGGCGATCTACGCCAACGCCAACACCGCGTTGAAAGTGCCCCGGAACCTCAAGAAGCTCGTGGACTCCATCGACGGCCTCGACTGGTACTCGGCCAAGTCGGAGGGCCTGGGCGACCTCTACGAGGGGCTTCTCGAAAAGAACGCGAACGAAAAGAAGTCCGGCGCAGGGCAATACTTCACGCCCCGCCCGCTTATCGATTCGATTATTGTCTCACCTTGGGTGGGTCAAAACCCTCGCCTTCCAGGCGACAGCTTTCAGCATGATGGTGGGCTACCGTGTTGCCGATGGGCTATCGACACGGAGCGCACAGCGTATTTGAGATCCACCTGCACCTTGTGTGGG
>JAKSBK010000190.1 GCA_022361155.1 Pseudomonadota bacterium | reverse complement strand
CCAAGTTCTGGAAGCAGCAAAACGCCGAAGGCATGATCCTGCTACGCAGCTACCTCAAGGCAGGGCGTTTCGACGACCTCATCAACTGGTCCATCGCCACCGCCGCTCCTTGGTGTCCAGATAATGACATTCCATCCCTCATCAGCGAGGTGGCTTGATGGGCCCCTTTGCGTCACCGCGCCCCGCCTTGGGCGCCCGGCCGGCGGTGACCTTGTCGCGGGCTTGTCAAACAGGGCTTGCACACTGCACCGAAGAGCGTTCGCGAACTTGGCGAGGCTGTGCAGGGACAGATTCCGGCGACCCGCCTCGCAGTCCTGGACGTAGCGGAGGCTGAGCTTGGCCTCATCTGCAAGGCGCTGTTGAGTCCACCCCTGTGCCTCCCGCTGCTCGGCGATGCGCCGGCCGACGGCGCGCTGCAGGCGCTCGGGGTCTACGCGTCTCACGCCTCACAACGTCACCAATCCTGGACGCGTCGAATACGATCTTATAGAATCGTATTATGGAGTAGTGGTAGCTCCAGCGAGGCGCGGAACGCGGTTCGCGACAGCGTGCGATTCAGCAAGAGGCGGAGCGGAGGGACCGACATGCGAGTACTGACCACGTGGTGTGCGCTTTCTATGATCTTTGCCCTTGCTGGTTGTGGTGGCGATGATGACTGCACGCCCATAACCGATACCTACACTCTCACGTCGGAGCGAGATCCCACCAATGCGGGTGACTGCCCAGAATCAATGTCGAGCGGTTCGTCTGGGCCAACTACCTTGCAGATCTTCGATCGGGGAAACGGCCGTGTTGAGATCGTCTTCGTTGAGCTTGCTGGCACCTGCACAGCCTTCGCTCAAGGTTGCACTATTCTCACGACGTGCGAACTGACAAGCCCAACCGGCGAAACAGTTGCGCGCCTCCAGCTCGATTGGGTTCTCAGCGAACGCGGATTCGCCGGTTCGAGCTCACTGGGCGTGCTTCCCGGTATGTCGGCGGCTACTCCAAAGGGCTGTACTGTGAACTTCCTCGACGTCGGCACGAGGCGGTAGTCAACCGTAAGCATGCTCGAGACCGCCGCTGGCGTTGAGCATCTTGGAGTAGCGCGGGCACACTGGGGGCTTGATCCGCCGCTCGGTCTGTCAGGGCCGTGGGCAAAGCAGCTCTTGCCTAAAGGCGATCGGCTGCACCGTGCCGCGCTCAGAGCTGCAGCTTCGGCAACAGCCGCTACAAACGAAGCGTCCAGCCGCCCTACGCACCTCGGTGACCCGTGTCGCTGCGGGGCACCGGGAACCCCGAGTGGAGCTGGGGGACCTGCGGATCTTCCCAGAGCGAAGCCGCCTGGATCGCGCCATGGAGACGCTGCGGAGCAGCCACCAGCTCGTGAGGCAGGTGCTCTCGGGCAAACGCTAGCCAACTGAGAGGTGAGCCCGCTCGGCGCCCCTGAACTACCCGCCGAAAGTGGGCAAGTAAGAGGGTGTCGCAGATTTGAACATAATAACAACAAGTGGTTACGGAAAGAAGGCGCTCATAGCCTCCCAGAAACCTCGAGGGGACCACAGCCCTGCCCCAGTGGTCGAAACCGGATCTGAGCCGGCCAGCCGGGCTCAATGGCGTTAGGCTTCCAGAGGGCATGCCAGCACCACGCAAACCTCGACCCCGCAACGGCGGTGCCACGATCTCTGACCTGGCCGCCTATTTCCGTCGGCGCACGACGTACGTCAGGCGCCTGGCTGAGATCGCCGGCCTCTCCATCCGCACCGTCAAGCCCGTACGCAACGGTGGCCGCGATACCCGCCCACGACAGACACAACGCCGCGAAACCGAGCCGCTCTCGGAGGAGCAAGTGCGCGCCGTCCTTTGCCTGCACTACTACCGGCAAGGGCTGCCACTGACAGGCTGGGTCATACCGGCGACAGAGCTTCGAGAAGGGCTGTAGGTGGGGCGATCCCCTTCGCTGCGCCTACCCCTCTCGCGTTGGTCATGCAACGCGGTACGAGTCTTTCAACGCTGGAGTGAGACGGAAAACGGGCTTTTGTCGGTTTTGTCAGAGACCGGCCCCTCGCGCCGACGTTTTTTTCCGCCACTGGCAAACGCCCTGGGGAATCGGTGGCGGCGAGATCGCGGCACCGTCTGACCCCATACGCATAAGCTACAATACCACAGCGTTCAGTGCCCCGGGCGCACATACTGCTGCAAGGCCAACTTCCCATGAACCGTCTGACAAAACCGACAAAGCGATCCCGCTTGCCCCTGGATGCACCATTTCCAGGCCAACCCTCGTGGACGGTGCGCATAGCGATCGAAGGAGCGTTGAATGCGCTCAAAGATGCTCAAGACCTAGACCATGCCTACGAAGAGGTCCGCAAGCATGCCCGCGACACCCGAGCCGGTCTCGTCAAGGCCTTAGGCGCGGCGGGGGCGCTGCAGGCACCGCCGCCCCCGCCGTTTCCGTTTTGCGCCGATTCCTGGGAGCGACATCGACAGGACGTCTGGAGAGAAGTCAAGGCGGCTCGGGATGATCTCGAACAGATCGCCAAGCGCGTTCTTGCAGCGATGGAAGGCGCTTATGGACACGTGCAGCGGTCGCGCGGGCGGCCGTCTGAGCCACAGATCGACATCGCGGTCCTCGTCCTTGATCAATGCGGCTATTCACCAAGTGAGATCGAGAATGAACTGAACAGTATCCTTAGGCAGAAGACGACGGCTGAATCTGTGCGCAGCCGCCTTGGTCGTGTCCGAAAAAACTTGGATACATCTCAGTAGGTCCTGCTCTGCTTCAGGAATGGATCATAATAGCATCGGCTTTTTGCCCGCTTGAAATGCGCCCACCTAGGGCATCAGGATAGCCAGTATGCCTACTGGCAATCACTACTATGACGATGAGGCGCTCGCTCGCGTCGCCAAAGTGCCCCTGCGGCGCGTCAGGCAGTGGCGAGCGCGCGGGCTACTCCCGTTTGCCGTGCGACCAGCGGGCACAAGGAAGAACCTGTACCCTGTTGCGCAGGTACACGCGTGGCTCGAGGGGAGAGCAGCGGATTGGGGAACAGTACGTCGAGACGATGGGCTTCGGTTCCTACTGACCGAAGCGAGCTCACGCATCCGATGCATGCTTGCCGACCCGGAAGCCATCACACCGGAAGCACAGCGGGAACAACTGTCACTCCTGGCAGATGTCATCGCCGACTACCTTGCTGGATAAGCGGCATGATGGAAGCGCTCCGCACAAGCGACGGGCCTCTCTGGCCCCCTCCCGAAGAGTTGCCCGACGTCCTTCCCGACGTCCCCGACTTCGATGATCGGCTTCTTCCCGACGCGTTGCGCCCATGGCTTTCCGACGTAAGCGATCGAACACAATGCCCGCCGGAGTACCTTGCGGTTGGAGCTATCGTCGCGTTGGGTGCCGTCGTGGGTCGAGGCTGCTGCATTCGCCCGAAGAAGCGCGACGACTGGACCGTCGTACCCAACCTGTGGGGCGCGCTAGTGGGCCCACCATCGTCTATGAAATCGCCAGCGCTCGCGGAGGCACTGACACCGCTGCGTATG
This sequence comes from Pseudomonadota bacterium, assembly GCA_022361155.1. NCBI lineage: Bacteria > Pseudomonadati > Pseudomonadota > Pseudomonadota bacterium. The sequence goes on along the minus strand of JAKSBK010000190.1, from coordinate 1,257 downwards.
CTTGAGCGCCAGGCCAGAGAGACCTACAAACGCGAGGCCCTCCAGTACGAGTTCCAGGCCCTTGTTGCGGACAGCAGAAAGAGGGCTCTTCAGGCTCGGTTGCGGAAGGACGTCAAGCAGGACGAGCTGGAGGCACTCAGGAAGCAGTACCAACAGGAGACCGCAACTGCAGAACCAGTCGAGCGTCGCTACATTGTAAACGACGCGACCGTTGAAAAGCTCGGCGTGCTTCTCCGAGACAACCAACGGGGTTTGCTGCATTTCCGCGACGAGCTCTCCGGTTGGCTTGGAAACCTGGACCGCGCAGGACGGGAGAACGACCGAGCCTTCTACCTCGAGTCGTGGAATGGTGACGGTTCATACACCTATGACCGCATCGGACGCGGGACCGTCCACGTGGAGGCGGCCTGCGTGTCAATGCTAGGTGGCATCCAACCTGGCCCCTTGGCACGCCACCTGCGTGATGCCGTGTTCGGACGGAGCGGCGCCGATGGCCTAGTCCAACGCTTCCAGCTGCTGGTCTATCCATCGCGAACCCCGGTCTGGCGAAACATCGACCGACGCCCCGATACGGCGGCGCGCAACCAGGCTCTGGCGATCTACCGCCGCCTGGACTCACAATGCCTGGCCACCTCAGGATCGAACAACGCTTTAGCATTCACGCATTTTGCACCCGAAGGTCAGGAGTTTTTTGACGGCTGGCGTTCAGAACTGGAACGGCGTTTGCGCACGAATCACGAACATGAAGCCGTCGAGGCCCACCTAACTAAGTACCGGTCGCTGATGCCGGCGCTGGCGCTATTGTCACACCTCGCTGACACCTCCGATGGCCACGGTAATGGCGTCGAGCTGCGCCACGCACAACGTGCCGCCGCACTCTGCGATCTTCTGGAGGCTCACGCACGCCGTGTGTACTCCTGCGTTGCGTTTGGGGAAGGGCTACACGCAGCGTGGGAATTGCGCAAACGACTGCAGGCAGGGGAGCTTCGTTCTCCGTTCACCATGCGTGACGTGTACCGCAGGGGATGGCCGTGTCTTCGCAACAAAAAGGAGGTTGAGCCAGCCGTGCACACCCTGGAGGAGTACGGATGGTTACGCGTGGAGGATATCGGCGGTACGGGCGGACGCCGACGACATGAGATCAGGCTTCACCCGCTGCTGGAGCGCAAGAGGTAGCGCAGCTGACGGATCCCCCCATTTTGGGAGCTGGGCTAATTTCCTGAGATTGTAGGGAATTTTTGTTTCGGTCGTGCGGTT
>JAKSBK010000189.1 GCA_022361155.1 Pseudomonadota bacterium | reverse complement strand
GTCGTCGGCGCCGACTCCGGCAGCACCACCACGTCGCCATCCACGCTGCCGGACAGCGCGTTGGGCAGCAGGTGCTCGTCGCTTGCCACGGCCATGGCGTGGGTAGCGATCGGCGCGCACGCGTTGAGCCATTGCAGCTTCGCTGCTCCGCGGCGTGCGAACACTTCGCGACAGCGCTCGCGCTCGGCGCAATCCTGGCGCGACTGGCAGGGCGCCGCACACACGCCGGAGATCAGGCAGATACCACGGGCGCAGTCGCCTTCGGTCTCGCAGCGCTCGAGCGCCGCAGAGCCGCCACCCCGGCTGCCGCAGCCAAGTGGCAGCGGCGCCAGGTCTTCGCTGACCCCCTCATCCAAGCTTGCCCTGCATACGCCCGTCTGGCAGTCGGCGTCGGCAAGGCAAGGGCGAGCAGCCTGGGAGCAGGCGCCAAGAAGCAACGCGAGCACTGTCGGAAAGCCGACCGAGCTTGTGATCCGTGCCACTTGCCCTGCGGCACGGGAGTTTTTGTCGCTCATCCTCGCGGGTTACGCCGAAAGCTGCGCCACCCCAGCAAGACGAGCACGATCAGCCAGCACGACCCCGGCGTGCTCGAGCCCGGCCAGGCAGCGCTGCAAAGCGCGCCCCCGGCAATGCCCACGTTCGGCGGAGGCGGCCCGGGAGTCGGATCCAGGGGCCCCAACGGCGGCGTTCCAGGATCTACCGGCGGCATGCCCGACGGTGGCTCCAGGGGATCCAGGTAATCGGGGTCGCCGTCGCCGTCGATATCACCCCGCCCCTCGACCTGATCCAGGAGCCCGTCCCCATCCGAATCGGTGTCGAGCCAGTTGGGCGTGCCATCGCGGTCCACGTCCTGGTTGGGTCCGCCGCTGAGCATGACGCCGTCGCGGTACTCGGTCGCCGTCGGCAGCGTGTCCTCGTCGTCGTCGGGATCGAGGTAGTTGGGAACCCCGTCGGAGTCGGTGTCCGCCGGCACCGGTCCGGTGCCGATGCGAAGCTCCATCGACGTGGGCAGGCTGTCGGCGTCGTCGTCCGGATCGCGGTAGTCGGGCACGCTATCCGAGTCGTTGTCGGGAAGCGACGCGGGGCTGCCGCCCTCGCTGGCATCGAAGCCGTCGTCGAGACCGTCGCCGTCCGCATCGAGACCCAACAGCATCACGTCCGCTATCCCGTCCGCGTTGGCATCGTGGCCCTCGATCGCGTCGAGCACTTCATCGCCGTCCCCGTCGATAGCCTGGTAATCGGCTGTGTCGTCGTGGTCGCTGTCCGGAATCGGCAAGCGCTGGCCGCCGCTGTCGGGATCCACGAGATCCGCGAGACCGTCGCCGTCCGCATCCGCGAAGTCGTCGACCTGCCCGTTGGCGTCGGCGTCCAGCCCCTCGGCTTCGACGAGGTCGCTGATGCCGTCGTTGTCCGAATCCAGGTCAAGCAAGTCCGGGGAACCCAGCCCGTCGGTGTTCGTGGGCTCCCTGGTCATCGTGTTGTTGGGATCGACGTCGTTCGCGTCGAACACCGAAAGCAGGCCGTCCCGATCTTGATCGAGAGGCTGGTCGACCCTTCCGTCGCCGTCTGCGTCGAGCGCGCCCGAGCCGTTCTCCCACAGGTCGGGTATGCCATCGTTGTCCGAGTCGAGGTCGAGGTGGTTTTGCACGTCGTCTTCGTCCGCGTCGCGATCGTTGCCCGGATCGCCGTCGAGGAAATCGGGCGCCGCATATTCGACTTTGGTCAGCACGCCGTCGTTGTCGTCGTCGACATCGAGGTAGTCCGGTGCGGTGTCTCCGTCGCTGTCTCGGCACGCCAGCGGAGTCAGCGGAAACACGCCGGGGCACTCCACCACATCGGGTATTCCGTCGCCGTCGCTATCGAGCGGACCGAAGTTGGGATCGAGGTAGTCGAGAATGCCGTTGCCGTCCTTGTCCAGGCCACCTGCGATCTCCGTGAGATCGTCGAGTCCGTCTCCGTCCGAGTTGACGTCGTACCAGTTGCGCAGCACATCGGCGTCGACGTCGGTCGGATCGGCGGCGGGCCCCGTGTAGCTCATCGCGTCCTGGACCTCGTCGGCGGTTGCACGCCCGTCGGCGTCGTCGTCGGGGTCACGGTAGTTCGCGAGCGCGTCGCCGTCGGTATCGGGCAAGGGCGCACGCACGCCCAGGACTCCGGAGCAATCGGTGGCGGTCGCGCAGTCGGGGTCGTACGCATCGTCCAGACCGTCCCCGTCGCTGTCGGCGTTGGCAGGCCCCACCTGCTGCACGCCGTTGAAGTCGGTGTCGTGGCCCTCCACCAGATCGAGCAGCCCATCCCCGTCCGAATCGATGTCCAGGTAATCGGGGCTGCCGTCCGCGTCGGAGGCCACGCAGCCGGCCACCAGCCGGCATTCCGCACGGGTCGGTATCCCGTCCGCGTCGTCGTCCACGTCCCGGTAGTCCACCTTGCCATCCGCGTCCAGATCGGGCATGGCCGCCTTCGAGCCCAGCCGGCCGCCGCATGCAGCCGCGTCGGCACAGTCGGGATCGAACAAATCGTCGAGTCCATCCGCATCGCTGTCGATGTTGCTCGGCAAGGGGGCGGCTCCGCTGGCATCCGTGTCACGTGATTCGATCCGATCGGCCACCGCGTCGGCGTCCGAGTCGGGCGATCGATAGTCTGGCAGCCCGTCGCCGTCGGTGTCGGTCAGCGCCAGCGCACCGGAGCCGGTCAAGCTGTCGGCCAGACCGTTGCCGTCGCTGTCGGGCAATGCGCTGCCGGGCAATGCGCCGTCGGGCCGCCCGTTGCCGTCCGTGTCCACTCCGCCCGCCTCGTGTGTGTCCGTCACGCCATCCGCGTCTGCATCCAGGTCGAGGAAGTCAGGGGCGGAAAGGCCGTCGGTGTTCGGCAGCGGCAAGGCCATGGCCTCGAGCGCGTCCGCGTAGCCGTTGCGATTGGCGTCCGCGAAGCCGTCGATGACCCCATCCCGGTTGGCGCCATCTTCACCCCCCGCCTCGATCACATCGGCCAGCCCGTCACCGTCTGCGTCGAGGTCGATCTGGTTTGCCACCCCGTCCTGGTCGAAGTCCACGTTGAGCGGAAGCGTGTCGCAGATGCCGTCGCCCCCGGTGTCGGGGCAGACGACGGAGCTGGGATCCTGGAAGTCCTGGACGCCGTCCATGTCGCTGTCGAGGCTCAGGTCCTGGCCATCGTGCTCTGCCGTGTCGAGGATCCCGTCGTTGTCGTCGTCCACGTCGACATCGTCGTGAACCCCGTCTCGATCGCTATCCGGGAAGCGGCAAACCCGATCGGGTGTGCAGATCTGGGTGCCGCGGCAGTCGGCCGTGACCAAACAGGCGACGCACACGGCCGAGCCCGGATCGCAAATGGGAGTCGGCGGCGTGCCTGCACAGTCGCTGTTGCTCGAGCAACCGAGCACGCACAGCCCGGCCGGCGAGCACTCGGCGCCCGTACCGGGGCAGTCCCCGGCGACCACGCACTGCCGGCATGCGGGACCCGCCGGCAACGCGGTGTTGCAGGCCGGTGCGGCTGCAGTGCAACCGTTGTCGATGGAGCCCGCGGCAGCCGAGTCCTCGCATGGCACGCAGGCATGGCTCGCAGCGCTCGTATCGCATGCCGGTTGGGCCGCGGAGCAGCCGAGGTCTTGACCGCCGACCGTGTCGTTTAGACAGACCACGCAAACGCGACTGCCGCCGGAAGTGTCGCAGAGCGGCGCGCTAGCGTCGCAGCCCGAATCGATCGAGGCGCCTGTCATGTCGTCCAGGCAGGTCACGCACTGGCCGGCGCTCGTATCGCATACGGGCGTGCCGGGGCTTGCCGCACAATGGGTGTCGCTCGTACACGCCATGGTGCAGACGAACCCGGCACCGCAAACCGCCCCCGATGGGCAATGACCATCCACGAGGCATCCGCGGCATACCGGCGCTGCGCCGCTCTCGTCGCAAACGGGGAGTGCGCTGGCACAGCCCTGATCGATGCCGCTGCCGGCAGCCGTATCCGCACACGGCACGCACGCGCCGCCGCTGCAGATGCCGCTCGGGCAGTCCCCATTCACCAGACACCCGACGCATACGGGCGCGACCTCCGAGGTGTCGCACACGGGCGCCCCCGCGGCACAACCGCTGTCGGTCGCACCCGCGGGCGCGTCATCGACGCAGGCCACACAGGCAGGCGCCGAAAGCCCATCGCAGACCGTGCCACCCGTACTGCAGCTGCTGCCGGCGGGCCGGACCGTGTTCGCGCAGGACGCGGCCGTGCAAGCGTCCGCGGTGCACTCGTTCGCGTCGTCGCACGCTGCACACAGGGCGCCGCCCTGACCGCAGGCGGCCGCGGCGTCCCCCGCCTGGCAGGTCGAGCCGTCCCAGCAGCCCGCGCAGCAGGTCAGCGTCGCAGCCGGTCCGCGGCAGATTCCGCTGGCGCCGGCGTGCGTGGTGCACGGGTCGCCCTCGGACAACGCCAGGCACTGCACCACATCGAAACCGGCGCTGTCGCTGGCTGTCAGCGTGCCCGCGGTTACCGTGGCGCTGGCGGTGTAGCCCGAACCGGGAACCAGGCCATCGATCGCCTCGGCGGGACACGACCAGACGCCCGCCGTCACCACGGCCGTGCAGCCGGCGCTGTAACCGCCCGGGCCCGTGACCGTGACGCTGACGCTTGCGCCATCTGGCACGCCGGTCGTGGTGCCCGATGCCGTGGTGGCTTCCAGCTGAACGACGCCGCTCGGCGCACCGATGGCGATCGTAGGCGGCGGACAGGAGCTCGAAACCGGGGGCGCGCCTATCTGCTGGAAACCGCCGCCGCCGCCAGCGCCGGAACCACCGGGCGCGTTGCCGCCCATGCCGCCGCCCACGTCGATGCTCGCCATGATGCTCATCGTGGGGTGCGCGAGCACCACAAACCCGCCGCCGCCGCCGCCACCGCCGCCGTCCAGGGGCTCCTGCGAAGAGCCGCCGTCGCCGCCGGTCGCGCGAATCGTGAGCCCCAACAGATCCTCGCTCTCGGTGTGAACGAAGAGGCTTCCGCCGCCGCCGCCACCGCCGCCGCCCTCCTGCGGTTGAAGGCCGCCGTCGTCCCCGTCGGCGCTGATCACACCGCTGCCGGTAAGGCTCACCGCCCGCAGGTAGATGATGCCGCCGCCGGCCTGTCCGCTGACGGCCTCGCGCACGGCCGGGTCGTCGAGCGAGCCGGAGCCGCCACCGCCCCCGAACAAGATGCGGTCCACGTCCTGGTAGCCCTCGCCGCCGCGGGCGCGGTCGGCATCCGGTCCGGGTCCGACGCCTACACCAACAGCGCCGGGCCCACCGGGGGCGGCCCCGCCGCCACCGCCACCGCCGGCATCGCTCGCGCCCATGGCTGCGGTACCCCCGGCGTTTCCAGGCGCGCCCTGACCTTCCGAGCTGCCAAACAGCGCGACCGGGCCCACCACGAGCCCTCCCGCTCGGCTCCACAGACGGCTCGGCGAACCTGCGTTGCCCTCCCCCTTGACTGCTGCGGTGGGCGTGTTCGTTTCGGTCCCGACCATGCCCGGCGGAATGGTCGGCGCGCCACCGCGAAACCCGAGACCGGTTACGTCGATCGCTCCGTTGACCGTCAGCGTCCCGCTCACGTCCACGGCCACGATGCCGCCGGTGCGCCCGTTCCAGGGCTCGGCGGTCAGCACCCCGCCGGGTTGTTCGATGCTGAGGTTGTTGAACCTTGGAACACGCACGACCTGGTAGCGACGGTAGCCGCGGCCCGTGCCGTCGCCGTTGTCGACCACGGCGTCGTGCGACACGTAACGATGTCGGGTCGGCTCGCGCAGCGGCAATACCCCTGCCATGACGGGCCCGTCCGCTACGTTGAACTCGTAGTCGCCCGCGATGGCCTCGGCGTTGTCGAGCACGCCGGCCCGGTCCGAACCGCCGGGGCCGTCGCCGTAGGCGCCGCCCACCATGGCTTCGCCGCCCGTCTGGATCTCGGCACCCTGGATCTGGACGATCAGGACCAGGTCGCCGGCACCGAGCGCGGGACCACCTGCCATGGCCGACGCGTCCACGGCAATGCTCCGGCTGCCCGCCGCGGTGTCGCCAAGACCGGCCTCGGGCCCTGGGTAGTACGTGTTGAGCACGGCTCGCGATGTGACCGTCTGGTCGGCAGCGCTCGGCAGACAGGCCGTCTGCCCGCTCGCCCGGACACTCGAGAGCGCGAATGCGCCGGCTACCAAGCTCAGAACGCAGCCCGAGCTGAGACGCGAGTGGCCCGGGCGGCCGGCACGAGACGGGAAACGGGAGGCGGGAGAGGGGAGACGGGAGGTGGGAGAGGGGAGACGGGAGACGGGAGACGAGAACGCGGCCGGTTGCGCGGGCGGATGGGGCGATTGGCCCGAAGGCTGGTGACCGATGCGGGCTTGTCCGTGTGTGTCCATGAGGCGCCTCACTCGATGATGCCGCTATGGGGGCGGGCCTTGGCTTGCGGGACACCCGCAGTCGTCTCGACGATCGTGAACTCCACGCGGCGGTTTTGCGCGTGCTCCGAGAGGGTTCGCGCGCCCGGGATGACCGGCCGATCGGGCCCATAGCCCTTGATCTCGAGCCGCGATGGATCGACCGAGCCGCGCCTGGTCAAGAAGTCGACGACCGCTTGGGCCCGGCGAAGGGACAGGTCGAGGTTGTACTCGTAGCGGCCCCGCGAATCGGTGTGTCCTTCCACACGCACGCGGGTAATCTCCGGGTGGTTGTTGAGCACCCGTGCCACGTTGCGCAGCAGCGGGAAGCTGCGCGGCCGAACCGCAGCGCGGTTGGTTCGGAAGTACACCCGCTCCAGGATCTCCAGCCGCTCGGCTCGGAGCCGCACCCGTTGCCTCGCCCGACAGCCGTGGTTTTCCACGGTGCCGGGCTCGTCCGGGCAGTTATCGAGCCTGTCGACTACGCTGTCGCCGTCCCGGTCCCTGTCCGGACAGCCACGGTTTTCGACCGGGCCTGGCTTATCTGGACAGGTGTCGGCCTGATCCAGCACTCCGTCGCCGTCGTTGTCCGGCTCGGGACAGCCGTCGCTGTCCTCGAAACCGTCTTTGTCCTCCGATTGGTCCACGCACTTGTCGAGATTGTCTCTGATGCCGTCGCCGTCCTGGTCCCCGTACTCGTCGGGACAACCGTCGTCGTCCTCGAGACCGTTGACGTTCTCCGGCACCGCCGCACACTTGTCGTCCGGGTCCATGATACCGTCGCCGTCGCTGTCAACGACAGGGGGAGCCGGCGGCTCCACAGGCTCCGGCGGCGGGGGGGCCTTGCGAGGCAAGCGATAACCCAGTTGGCCTACCACGCGCACGTCGGGAGAGCCGAGGCCGCGGCTGAGCCCGGGCCCGGCAACGGCACCCAAGGTCACACCCGAAGCATGCTGGTACTTCAACCCGAAGACCGCCTCGAGCGCCGTGGTCTCCCGGCCAAAGCTCTCTTCGAGCTGAGTGCTTCCGTAGATCTGCGCGACCAGGTCTAGATGCGTTTCGCGATCCACGGCCTTGCCGAACATCGGCACGCCGAAGCCCAGTCCGAAGCTCAGCTCGTCCGAGAACAACATGTTGCTGCTCGGATCCGACGCGTTCTTGCGAATACGGCCACCCACATTGAGCACCATGCGCGCGGGACCGGGCCGCAGCTCCAGCAGCAGCTCCGGCGCCAACGAAACGCCCTCATCGCCGCGCAGGCGCTGCTCGCCAGCGCTCGGGAAAGTCGCCACGACCTGCAGCGCGAGGGCAGCAGCGTCCTGCGCCTCCCCCGCGAGTCGCACGCGCAGGCCCGCGTATGCGTCGGCCAGACCTTCACCGTCCGCCGCGAGCTGCACGCCGAGCGCAGCCAAATCGCCAACCGCATCGCCGCGCTGCACAAACACCACCGGTAGACCCACCGACAGCACCAACCGGTCCAGGACACCCAAGCTGATACCCAAGGTCCCGTTGAGCTGGTGCTCCACGACGCGCGCGATCTCGCTGCTGGGGTCGCCGAGGTTGGCTTCGACAACGAGCGGGTCGTTCGCGTAGTCCACGTGTACCTGGACACCCAAACCGGGATCGCCCAGCGCGCTCGGCCGGCTCAGGTGGAAATCATCCTCCGGTGTCTCCGCGGCACTGAAGCGGTTTAGCGTAGCCGAGGATTGCGCCAGGCCGGACGAAGCGATCAAACAACCAAGCAACGTGTAGCCCGCTATCCAGAACGAACGCACGCCATAGCCTCCAGAATCGTTCATGGAACTGCCGCCCGCGACATACAGATGGCCAAGAGGGTAGCTCAATCGCGTGGCCCCCTGCCAGCCCGTCCGAGAGAATCTGGCGCTCTCCGACCCCGTGACCGTAAGCTACAGCCCTCGTCGCCCGCAAGGAGCGCGGCCCCTGAACGCGGAGAAGGCGGTCCAGGCGGAACAGCACTGCTCGGCCGGCTCCGAGTGCAACCTTGACTGCAATGCAGTTGCCGGACCGTGCGTCCAGCACTGCGGGAGCCAAGCGAACTGCGACATCGACTGCCACGGTCCCGGCAACTGCCTGCAACGGTGCAACGCAGGCGAGAGCTGCTCGCTCGACTGCCGCACTCCAGGAAGTTGCACGCTTCAATGCCTGGGCGGTGCGCGCTGCACTGCCTACAATTGCGGCGGCGCCAACTGCAACCTGCAATGCGACGGGCAGGTTCGCGACTGCGGCGGCGGCTTGCTGGTGTGCAACCGCAGCTGCCCCGACGACTGACCGGCCGCGCAGGTTGGATGCGATCGCTGGCGCGCCCGGAGAAAAACCGCCACCGCGCTTGCTATCCGTGGTCTTCCGACTCGGCGTGCAATGTCTGAGCGATCAGAAACGCCACCTCCAGCGCTTGGCTTGGGTTCAGCCTCGGATCGCAGGCGGTTTCGTAGGAACGCCCGAGGTCTTCCTCGCTGATTTGCACTGCCCCGCCGACGCACTCGGTGACGTTTTCTCCGGTCATCTCGAAGTGCACTCCGCCGAGCCTCGAATCGGCCTGGCAGTGCAGAGCGAACGTCTGCTCGAGCTCCGAGAAGATGGCTTCGACGCGACGGGTCTTGCGGCCTGCGACGGTCTCCGTGTTGCCGTGCATGGGGTCGCAGCTCCACAGCACAGGTTGGTCGGTCGTACGCACGGCCCGGATCAGCTCCGGCAAGTGCTGTGCCACGCCCTCGGCACCGAAGCGGCTGATGAGCGTGATGCGACCCGCTTCGCGCCCTGGATTGAGCCGTTCGAGCAGGCCGAGCACATGCTCGGGTTGCATTTTGGGTCCTACTTTGACCGCGACGGGATTGCCTAGCCCGCGCAGGTACTCCACGTGGGCTCCATCCAGATCACCGGTACGGTAGCCCACCCACAGCAGGTGGGCGCCCAGGTTCATGACGCCATGCGCGGAGGTCTCACGCGTCAGCGCCTCTTCGTACGGGAGCAGCAACGCTTCATGGGAGGTGTAGATCTCGATGCGCTTGAGCGCTTCGGTCGACGCTCCGACCGTGTCCATGAGCGCCACGGCGTCCATGATCGCGTTGACTATGCGCCTGTAGGTTTGCCTACGCGGACTGCGCTCGATAAACGCCAGATCCCACCGGCGCGGGTCGTGAAGGTCTGCAAAGCCCCCTTCGATCAGAGCTCGGATGTAGTTCAAGCTCGCTGCAGCGTGGTGGTATCCATGCAGGATGCGCTCTGGGTCGGGCCGGCGCGCCTGGGGCGTGGCTTGCAGGCCGTTGATCAAGTCCCCCCGGTACGATGGCAGTTCTTGACCCGCGAGCTGTTCGGTGGCTGCGCTGCGCGGCTTTGCGTACTGGCCGGCCAGCCGGCCGATGCGCAGCACCGGCCTCCGGGTGGCATGAGTCAGCACCAGGCTCATTTGCAGCAGCATCTTGAGCCTGGCTTGGAGCGACTCCGCCGTGCAGTCGTCGAACGTCTCGGCGCAGTCACCACCATGCAACACGAAACGCTCGCCCCGTGCGGCTTCTGCGAGCCTGTGGCGCAGCCGCACGACCTCGCCTGGTGCCACCAGGGGAGGTTTGCTGCTTAGTTTCTGCACACAGCGAGCGAACTCCTCGGCGTCCGGATACATGGGCTGCTGCTTGGCCACTCGTTGCCGCCAGCTGGTCGTGGACCAAGCGTCTGCGGGAGGCACTGGGGAGAGCGCTACGTGTGTTGGGTTTTCGGACATCGCGGCTCGTGTCCATAGCAGGCTTGCCGGCAAAGACCAACCGGAAGTCCCCCCTGGCGGCTTTGACCCGCAGCGGTCATGGCTCGCGGGCGCGATCCAGGCCTGCCCGCAGATCTTCCCGCAAGTCGCTTTCGGCCTCCAGGCCCACCGACACCCGCACCAGGCCTTCGTCGATCCCCAAGCGCGCCCGAAGGGCAGGCGGGAGCCCAGCGTGGGTCATGCTTGCCGGGTGCTCGATCAAGGACTCGACGCCGCCGAGGCTCTCCGCGCACGCCAGCAGCTCGAGCGCCCCCAGAAGGCGGTCGGCCGCGGTTCGGCCTCCACCCAGCACGAAGCTCAGCATGCCCCCGGGCGCCTTCATCTGCTCGGCCGCAAGCGTGTGCTGGGGGTGATCCGCGAGGCCCGGATAGATGACCTTGTCCACGCCTGGTTGCGCGCTCAGCCAACGGGCCAGCCGCGTGGCATTGCCGCAATGGCGCTCGATTCGAACGGGCAGCGTCTTGAGGCCCCTGAGGACCAGGAAGCAGTCAAAGGGAGAGGGTACGGCGCCGAGCGACTTTTGCAGAAACCGCAGCCGCTGGTGCAGCTGCGCGTCATGGGTCACCACCACTCCGCCTACCGAATCGCTGTGGCCGTTCAGGTACTTGGTCGTGGAGTGCACGACCACGTCGGCCCCTAGCGCCAGGGGTCGCTGAAGCACAGGTGTAGCAAAGGTGTTGTCCACACACAGCAGCGCCCCGTGGGCTCGAGCCACGGCGCTCACGGCGGCGATGTCTACGACCCTGAGCAGGGGGTTGGTCGGCGTTTCGGTCCAGACGAGGCGGGTCTCGGGCCGCAGCGCATCGTGCAGGGAGCCAAGGCTCGTCAGGTCGACCCAGGTCGTCTCGATGCCGTAGTTGCGGAAGACGTGCTCTAGCAGCCGAAATGTGCCTCCGTAGACATCGTCGCAGGCCACCACGTGCGATCCAGGCTCGAGCGTTTGCATCACGCTTGCGGCGGCTGCGCAGCCGGAGGCGAAGGCCAGGGCATGCGTCCCGCCCTCGAGCGCGGCCACGCACTGCTCGAGCATGCGGCGCGTGGGGTTGTCGCTGCGCGAGTAGTCGAAGCCCTTGTGCCTTCCCGGAGCCTCCTGGGCAAAGGTCGTGGACAGCGAGATCGGGGGTATCACCGCTCCGGTCTGAGGGTCGTGCGGTTGCCCGGCATGAAGCGCGAGGGTCTCGATTTGGGCAAAGCGTGGATTCATGCGCGTAGCCTACCTTCATCGCGCTCGTTTCACAGCAGCGAGGGCTGGCTCCATGCCGGCTCCAAACCGTGACTGGCTTCCCGGCGACTTTCGAGCAGAATAGCCGCCCTATGGGCCTCCCCAGCGAAGACGAGATCCGCGCCTTGCTCGAGAGCGATCCTGCGCGTCTGCGAGGGATCCTCGTTGGCGCGCATGCCGAAGACGTAGCCGAAGTGTTGGGCGAGCTGAGCGACGAGCAGGCGCTGGCGTTGATGCGGCAGCTGCCGGTCGAGACGGCGGCCGAGGTGCTGCACCGGCTTCCCGACGAGCTGCAGAGCGGCATTCTGGGTGGCCTTCACACCGATCACGCGGCCGATCTCATGGTGGAGATGGCTCCTGACGACCGAGCCGACGTGGTGCAGGAGCTGCCGTCGCCCTTGCGTGATGAGATCCTGAGCCATCTCGACCTGAACGAGCCAGAGGTTGCCCGCGACCTGAGGACGTTGAGCGCGCACGAGCCGGAGACCGCCGGCGGCCTCATGACGACCGAATACGTCGCCTTGTCCTCCGAGCTGCGGGCACGCGACGCGCTTGACGAGCTGCGCCGCCTCGGACGCGAGCAAGACGTCGAAATGCTCTACTACGTGTACGCGATCGCGCAGGACGGGCGACTGACGGGGGTACTGTCGCTCAGGGAGTTGATCCTGGCCGATCCGGGACAGCGGATCTCGGAGGCCATGACGAGGAAGCTGGTCACGGTTGCGCCCGAGACCGACCAGGAAGACGTGGCCAACACGATGGCGCGTTACGATTACACGGCGTTGCCGGTGGTCGATGCCCGGGGCTGCATGCTCGGCGTAGTCACGGTCGACGATGTGGTGGACGTGGTCATCGAGGAGGCCACGGAGGACGCACAGAAGATGGGCGCTGTCGAGCCCATCAGCGATCGCTACCTCGACACCGGAATCCTCAAATTCGTGCGCAAGCGTATTACGTGGCTGGCCCTGCTTTTCGTGGGTGAGCTCTTGACCGCGTCGGTGATGGAGACCTACGAGGGCGACCTCGCCGTTCTGCTCGACCTGGCCATCTTCATCCCGCTGATCATCTCCTCGGGGGGCAATTCGGGCTCCCAGTCCTCCTCCCTGATCATCCGCGCACTGGCCCTCGACGAGATCGGACCAGCTGACTGGCTGCGGATCCTGTGGCGCGAGCTGTCGATCGGCTTGATGCTCGGCGCGCTGCTGGCCGCTGTCGGCTTCATTCGCGCCTACTTCTTGATGGCCTCGGCGAACGCGCTCACCATGGGCGTTACGGTCGCATCCAGCATTCTGGCCGTCGTGAGCATCGGGTCGCTCACGGGCTCGCTGCTGCCTTTGGCCATCAAGCGACTGGGTGGTGATCCCGCGGTGTCGTCGACGCCGTTCGTAGCGTCGCTGGTCGACGTGATCGGCCTCGTGGTCTATTTCAGCGCCGCACGCCTCTTTTTCTCGATCGTGCTGTGAAAAAGCTCCGCCGACGGGACCAGCACGCTTCGTTATCCTGCCGGTCCGGACGCAGAACCGACCCCATGAGGGTGCGCGCTAGCAGCGGCTGCGATGGTCCGCTGGGCGCTGCTCGGATCGGAGGGCGGGTCGCTGTCGCGCATTGGCAACTAGCTAAGGCGAGCGACCTGCCCGCTCAAGCGCGAGATGTAGCGCGAGCCGGTCTTGCGGTGGTACACCCCCTTGGAGACCGCCCGATCGATATGCCTCGCAGCCAGGGCCAGAGCCGCATTCGCCCCCTCCGCATCCCGCTCGCCGATCGCCGCCCGCACCCGCTTGATGCTGCCGCGAACGGTCGCCCGAATGTGCTTATTGCGCAGCGTGCGCTTCAGGGTCTGACGTATTCGCTTTTTCGCCGAACGGTGGTTTGCCACTCGTGCTCTCCGGTATTCTGGGCTACCCGAAGGCGCGCCGCTTGAGCGAGCAAACGACGACAACGCTGGCTACCTGTCGAACCAGGGCTTGTCAAGCAAACCGATCCTGACAGGAAAAACAGGTTGGACAATGGGCCCGCGGTGAACCCACGGCATGACGCCGGCGCCTCCTGGAACGCAAATCGAGCTTTGCCGCCACCGCGGGGGTACGGATACTGGCACCATGGGCACGCCAACTAGGACCGCTGACCATCAACGGCCGCCGGATCTGCCGCGGCGTGCCGGCGTCATCGCGCTGGGCACGCTGACCTCGCGTCTTTTGGGGCTGGCGCGCGACCTGGTGATCGCGGCCTCGTTCAGCGTCCGCGCCACCGACACCTTCTTTGTTGCATTCACGATCCCAAACACCTTGCGGGCGCTGCTCGCCGAAGGCGCCGTGGCGAACGCGTTCGTGCCCGTGCTCTCGGAGATGCGGCAGCGCGAGGGTGCTGCCCGCGCCCGCGGATTCTACGCGTCGCTAACGGGAGTGATGCTGATCATCCTTGCGCTGGTCAGTGCCGCGGGCGTGCTGGCCGCCCCGCTGCTGGTCGAGCTCTACGCTGCCGGGTTCGAACGAGAACCAGAGAAACTCCACGCAACCGTAACACTCACACGCGTCGTCTTTCCCTACATCTTGTTCATGGGGCTGGCCGCGCTCGCAATGGCGGCGCTTCATGTGAGCCGGCGCTTTGCGCCGCCGGCGTTCGCGCCTGCACTGCTCAACGTCGCCATGATCGCCGCCCCGTTCCTGCTGGTCCCGCCCGCGACTGCGCTGGGACTTCCGAGTGTGGGAGCGCTGGCTCTCGCCGCGCTGGCCGGCGGACTGCTGCAGGTGGTAGCCCAGTTTCCTGCACTGAGATCAGCCGGTTTCCTGCAGCTGCCCCGCTTCAACTTCCGGGACGCCGCGGTCCTCAAGACCCTGCGACTGCTGGGACCGGTCGCCCTTGGTGCTGGCACCTACCAAGTCAACATTCTGCTTTCGCGCCATTTCGCTTCCTACCTGCCCGGTGGCTCTCAGAGCTTTCTGTACTATGGACAACGACTGGTGGACATTCCCCAGGGGGTGTTCGCGCTGGCCATCGCCTCCGCCTCGCTCCCCAGCCTTGCCGATCTCGTAAACCGTGAGCAGCACCAGCAGGCCAAGGAAGTTTTCGGACACAGCTTGCGGCTTTCGCTCCTGGTGTCGATCCCTGCCTCGATCGCTCTGGCGGTGCTGGCACTGCCCGCGGTCACCGTGTTCTTTGGCCGCGGTTCGTTTCAAGCCCATGAGGTCGCCGAGACGGCGCGCTCCTTGACGTTCATGGCGCTCGGTGTCTGGGCGATCGCGAGCGTCCGGGCGACCGTGCAGATGTTCTACGCCTACAACGATACCCGGACGCCCGTCGTGTGCAGCCTCCTGAACTTGTGCGTATTCGTGAGTGCCAGCCTGGCACTCATGGAGCCGCTCCAGCATGCGGGAATCGCCGCCGCCAACTCGCTCGCAGCCATGGTGCAATTGGCTGCTCTGCTGGGACTGCTCAGGAGGCGGATCGGCCCGTACCCCTTCGCCACGCTCGCACGTTCCACTCTGCGTTTCGTGTCCGCGGCGATCGCCATGGGCCTGTGCGCGCACCTGACGATCGGTATGGGTCAGTGGGAACGCGGCGGCAACGACCTTCGAAACCTTTCCGTGTTCGTTGCGGCCGTGCTGGTGGGTGGCATGGTCTATGTAGCCGTGGCCCACCTGCTCGGAAGCCCCGAGCTAGGCGAGCTCGTACGCGCGCTTCGATCGAGGCGCCCGCAGCGTTCTTAGGGCTCGCGTGTTTCGGTGAGGTCCATGTCCGTTCGCATTCACAGCGCGCTGCTGCTCCAGGAGCTACGCGATCCCGCCGGCATTGCGTCAGGTAACGTCCCTCGAGTGGTCTTTGCCGGGCGCTCCAACGTGGGCAAGTCGAGCCTCATCAACGCGCTGCTGAACCGAAGAGACCTCGTCCGCACCAGCTCGACGCCGGGATGTACTCGTGCGATTCGCTGCGTGCAGGTGGAGGTCAGCCTGCCGCGCGATCAACGCGCCGCGGATGGCGCAACCAAGGAGTGTCTGCGCCTCGAGCTGGTCGACCTTCCGGGATACGGCTACGCGCGACGCAGCAAGCGGGAGCGAGAGCGATGGCGCTCGTTGATCGAAGCCTACCTTGCGCGGGCGTCACCAGCGGGCGCGGTGGCGATCGTGGACGCGCGTCACGGGCCAACGGCCTCGGACACGCAGCTGATGGCTTTCCTTGAAGGGCTCGACATCGAGATCCTGTTGGCGGTCACCAAGCTGGACAAGCTTTCGAGCAGCCAGCGCAAACCTGCTTTGTCCCGCATCAAGCGTGTAGGCCGGCACCCCGTCTTCGGCGTCAGCGCAACCAGCAAACAGGGGCTCGGTTCCCTGTGGCGCGGTATCGCGAGCCTCGCCGCGCCGCCCACGCTCGCGTAACCCGCAACCCCGGATCAGGCCACGTGGCGAGGGATCGCACCGCGCATCTTGGAGCGGGCACGCTGCTCGAGCTGTCGCACGCGCTCGCGGGACAACCCCATGCTCTTCGCGATCGTGGCCAAGCTCGTCTTGTCGGGCTCCAAGTAACGCCGATGGACGATCTCACGCTCGCGCTCGTCGAGCTGGACCAGGGCCCGGCGCACGTCCGTCTCGCGCAATCGGCGCGACTCGGCCTCGGCAGCGCGCTCTTCGGGCGATGGCGAGGAGTCGCTGACTTCGTAGCCTTCCTCCCCGCCAGCAGCCAACGGCACATCTCGCCCCGTCAGCACGGCCTCCATGTCCTGCACCTCCTCCGTGGTGACGCCCAGAACCCTGGAAACGACATCGCTCGACACGGGACCGCCGCTCGTCTGTGCCAGCGAACGCTGGGTCTTTCGAAGCTGGGCCAGCAGCCGGCGGGCCACGCGCGTCGAGGGTGCGCGCACGATACGCCGATTAGCGACCGTGTAGCGGCGCACGTGGGCACGAATCCACCACGCGGCGTACACTGCGAAGCGAGTTCCCCGTTCCGGCTCGAAACGCCGGGCGGCCTCCACCAGCCCTACACAGCCTTCGCCGATCAGGTCTTCGAGCGGTATGCCGTGCCGGGCGTAGCCCTGAGCGATCGAGATCACCAGCCGCAGGTGGGAGATCAGCAGCATCTCGGTGGCATCCCTGTCACCTCCATGCACCCGCTGCGACAGCCGCCGCTCCTCATCGTGTGTCAGCAACGGGGCCTGCCTGGCTGCGCGCAAGACACGCGTAGCCGGTGTCGACTCAGGATGGGCTGCTTGCTCGGGCACCGTTACACCTCCTGACGTTGGGAGCCGCTCGACCATGACTGTTGCGGGCCGGTGAGAGCCGGGCGCCGCTGGTAGAGCGCACCTTAAACTTGCACGCCATGGTTCAGCACGACGCGTGCCAAGAGACTTCCCGAGCGCAGAAGCGCGGAAAACCTCGAGGGAGCCCGCCACAAACCGCCGCCTGGACCGCCAAGCGCCCTGGGCGTCATGCAAGGCCTTCGCCCCACGCCCTGGCTCGCGCACTTCTTGCGCGACGAATCCGCAATCCTCCCGCTGCAGCGACACCAGGTGGCGGCACGCCTCTTGCTGCGCTCTCCAAGTCGCTTGCAGGCTCAAGAGGACACCTGCACACGGGTCGCTCGCAGACAAGTCTCGAGTTCAGCACCCATTCCCAATGGTGCTTTTCAACACCAGATGTGCCGGATCGTGGGACTCCCTGTATTCGAAGGCGACGCAACACCGCCGGACGGGATGGATCGAAATCGAAGTGGTGATGTCATCGTGACCCGACGCCTGAGCGAGGACCTGGTCGACCAGGGCTTCCAGTTGCGCGAGACCCACATCTCGCGCGTGTTTCTGGGGGAGCGCAGCGTTTTCAAGATCAAGAAACCGGTCGACCTCGGCTTTCTCGACTTCAGCACCTTGGAAAAAAGACGCGCGGCCTGCGAGGCGGAGCTCGACCTGAATCGACGTCTTGCGCCCGACGTCTACCGGCGTGTCGTTCCGGTTGCCCGCGACAAACAGGGTAAGCATCGCCTGGGGCGCGCGGGCGACCCGGTGGACTGGGCAGTCGAGATGCGACGGCTTCCTGACGCACACAACGCCGAGAGACTTCTCGAAGCAGGTAGCCTGGGCCCAGATGAGCTCGGCAGCCTGGCGGCCCTCCTTGCGGCCTTTCACGCGCGCGCCGAACGTGGCGAGCACGTCGCGAAGTATGGATCGGTTGAAGCGATCACGGTGAACGTAACGGAGAACTTCGCGCAGACGCGGGAAACACTGCCGCGCTATCTTTCGTCCAGCGAGATTCGCGAGCTCGAGCACTGGCAGCACGCGTTCGTACGCGAAAAGGCCCAGCACTTCGAGTCCAGGGTTCGGAACGAGCGCATTCGCGACGGGCACGGGGACCTGCGACTCGAGCACGCGTACCTCGACCCGCGCGGCCGCTGGGATGTCATCGACTGCATCGAGTTCAACGACCGCTTTCGCTACGCAGACGTGTGCGCCGACATCGCTTTTCTGGCCATGGACCTCGCGTGGCATGATCGGAGCGATCTATCCGAGCGCTTCGTGGCTGCTTACGCACGCGAGGCCAACGACTACGACCTGTACCCCTTACTGGACTTCTACGAGAGCTATCGAGCCCACGTACGGGGTAAGGTGAGCTCCATCCTGACCCTCGACGCCCAGACGTCGAGTGCCGTGCGCGATGCCGCACGCAAGCAAGCCCGTCGCTACTATCTGTTGGCGCTCGCGGCAACGCACGGTCCGCTCTTGCGGCCCATCGTGGTGGCGATCGGTGGCTTGATCGGAAGCGGAAAGAGCACGCTCGCGGCAGGAGTGGCCGAGGTTCTGAACGCTCCCGTCATCGACGCAGATCGGACCCGCAAGTTCTTGGCGGGCGTGTCCCCCACGACGCCGCTGCTGCACGAAAGCTGGCACGGGGCCTACAGCCCGAGCTTCAGCGCACGCGTGTACGACGAGATCATGCGCCGCGCTCGCTGTGTCCTTGAAGCGAACCGGCCGGTGGTGCTCGACGCGAGCTTCCGCACACCCCAACTCAGGCAGGCCGCACTAGAGATCGCAGAGATGCACGGAGCTCCGTTCCTCTTTCTGGAATGTCAGGCTCCTCGAGAAACCTGCCTTGCGCGCCTGCAGCTAAGGGAGACCCGGGCCGGCGTAAGCGACGGTAGAGCCGACATCTTCGATGCCTTTGCAGCCGCCTGGACACCGGTCACGGAGCTCGAACCCCAGGCGCATCTGTGTCTGAACACGACGCGATCCGAGGAAGAAAACCTGGCACGAGTGCGCGAGCGACTGGCAGCCTTGGGGGGCTGCCCACATATGCGTTGACGTGCGAGCTTCTGGTCAACGCTCAGGTAAGGGCCCGTCCGAGAATATCTGGTCGAGACCGGCCGCGCAGCGCAGGGTGGATGCGATCGCCCCCCGGGCCCTAACCGTTCACCGGGGGTGTTCGAGGGGGCCGAACGGTTGCAGTCCCAAGCTCCCCTGACAGGCACAACAAAAAGGGGAAAGTTGGTCGTCTATGGACAAGGGGCTGCTACCCTGAAATTGGGGACTTTGCGTTGGCACAGCCCCACGAAGGCCTGAGAATCAAGCGAGCGCCAACAAATCAGTCCTCCTCGAAGCAACGACCGATTTCGCTACGAGGCTCTCGGTCTACCCGGCGCACCTCTACGCCGCTGGCGGCCGTCGTGGACCTGGCGCTGCTCGGGGTCGTCGGCTGCTGGGGCGGTTTGCTCGTCGACGGTTCGGGGCTGGCCAACCGTTGGGGCTGGCAGCTCACGGACTTCACCAGCGCCAGCGTGAATCTGGACGAGATCGAGCCTGCGGGGCCGGCGAGGGACGCCATCCCGGCCATCGATTCGCCTCACTGGGTCAACTCGGAGCAAGCCGACCCGTGGCTCCATCCCAACGAACCCGTGGTGGTTGTGCACCTTGCACAACAGGCGCGCGCGTATCCACTGCAGATCTTGCTTTGGCATGCCATCGTCAACGACCGCATAGGCGGCCTGCCCGTCACGGTAACCTACAGCGCGCTGTGCAACTCACCGGCGGTCTTCGATCGCCGTCTGCAAGGGCAGGTGCTCGACTTCGGCAGCACAGGTCAGGTGCGACGTAGCAACCTGATCATGTACGACCGGCAGACTCACAGCTGGTGGCAGCAGCTGAGCGGCGAAGGCGTGGTCGGAGCGCACGCCGGTCGCGTATTGGCGCAGATCCCTTACAGCGTGGTTCCCTACCAGAGCTTTCGGCGGACCTATCCGCGGGGTCGCATCCTATCGCGGCAGACCGGCTACAGGCGGCCCTACGGCACGAGCCCGTACCAGGGCTACGAGCGAATCCGCGAGCCACCCTTCAGCTTCGAAAGGGGCTTTGATCGGCGTCTGCCGCCGCTCGAGCGCGTACTGCGTGTGACCGTGCGCGGGCAGGACGTGCTCTATCCCCACTCGGTCCTGGAACGCATGCCGCTCATCAACGACGTCGTGGCCGGTGAGCCCATCGTGGTCTTGAGTCGACCGGGAACGCTATCGGTGCTGGATCAGAAAAATATCCGCGAATCGCGGCGCATACGCTCCGCCAACGCGTTCAGCAGCGTGGTGACCGGCATAACGCTGCGCTTCGCCAGGTACGATGGGCGCACGATCGATCTGCAGACCGGTTCGGAATGGAATCTGCTGGGCCGGGCGGTCAACGGCCGGCTGCGCGGTCACCAGCTCGAGCCGGTCGTTCGCGGCGTGCATTTCTCGTTTGCCTGGCTGGCTTTCGAGCCTCACTCGTACGTGTACGAGCCGCCGGCCTGGGCGCAGCTGCCGGCGCGCTGAAGAGCGAGACCCCCACGACGCCGGGTAAGGGCTCGTGCCCCAAGGTCGGTGAACGAATCGTCGCCGCGCATGCGGACTTGCGGAGAGCAGCCGCACGACCCGTAGAAGTGATCCCGGTGTTTCAGGGCAGCAGTAGATCGGCCCGGAGCGGCAAGTGGTCCGAAAGCTCGTTCCATGGGTCACCGCGAAGGCACTCGACCTCCAACGAACGGAGATTACGAACATAGATGCGGTCTAGGGGAAACACCGGCCTGCGTGCCGGCCAGGTTCTGACACTGTCGTCGACTGCCGAGGAGAAAGCATTCTGGAAGCCCAGCTCGCGCGTGATCACCGCGTCCAGGCTGCGCCGCCAGTCGTTGAAGTCCCCTGCCAGCAAGACCGGTTCCGTTTCGGGGCAGCACGCCTCCACGATCTCGGCCACGCGCATGATCTGGGTAGCCCGCTGCCTGGCGTTCAGGCCCAGATGTACGTTGATCGCGTGCAGGACCCGCCCGCGCACCCCGATCCGCAGATAGAGAGCACCCCTGCGCTCCACACGATTGGTGGATATATCATGATTCTGGACCTTGAACACTTGGTGACGCGAGAACGTTGTGTTCCCATGGTGTCCCACGCGACGAAAGCGGTTTGCGCCATAATACGACTCGAGTCCCAGCGCCTCCGCGATCTCGGTGCTCTGCGAGGCGCCCGTACGGCCATCATGAAACACCTCCTGGCACATGAGCAGGTCCAGGTCCTGCCCGTCGAGCGCCTGAGCCAGCGCATCTGCCATGTTGGAGCGACCGTCGGCCCCCAGTCCCTTGCGTATGTTGTAGGTGATGATGCGGATCCGCATCGAGGCCATTCTCTCTTTGACTCGCGCCGCATGCGGCTCACCGAGACTCGACACCGAGGACGACGGCTCCGGTCGAACCAGCGGCTCCGGTCGAACCAGCGGCTCCGGTCGAACCAGCGGCTCCGGTCGAACCAGCGGCTCCGGTCGGACCCGAGCTGGAGCATCGGTCCGGATTCCCTCCGGATTCCAGTGCACCGTGCTCCAGCCTTGCATCCCCCGTGGAGTTCCGCAAGGGAATCGGCGAGTATCGAGGATCGCATCGCGGCCGGCATGCACGTATGACCAATCCAGAACCGAACAAGCGGCAGCAAGCCGCGGACCCCAGGCTGGGCAGCGTGCTCAGCGACCGCTACCGGATCACCGAGCGCATTGGGGAAGGTGGCATGGGGATCGTCTACGCCGGCGAACGGCTGCGGCTGGGGCGGCCGGTCGCGATCAAGTTCCTGCACACGGCGTATGCGGAGCAGCCCCAGTTCCTGGAGCGCTTCGAGCGAGAAGCTCGGGCTATGAGCAAGCTGTCGCACCCCTACTGCGTGTCCGTGATCGACTTTGGTGTGCAGGGCGCGCCTTACATCGTGATGGACTTCGTGCAAGGGCTGACCCTGCAGGAGCTGCTGGCGAATCAGGGGATGCTGCCGGTCGCCCGTGCGCTGCCCATAGTCGGCCAGCTGTTGGCCGCACTGGAACACGCCCACGGCAAGGGCGTGGTGCACAGGGACATCAAGCCTGCCAACATCATGCTCTCGGCAGCAACGGGCATGGGCGATCACATCCGCATCTTCGACTTCGGGCTCGCGAAGCTGCGCACGGGCGAGCACGATCCGGACCAGTCCAATGCCTCCCTGGTGGCTGGCACACCCATGTACATGTCGCCGGAGCAGTGCTGGGCGCGGCCGGTCGATGCGCGCAGCGACCTGTACTCGGCTGGTGTGGTTCTGTTCGAGCTCTTGACCGGACGCCGGCCGTTCGTCGACAAATCCGCCTTCGAAGTGCTGCGCATGCACCGCGAGGACCCGCCGCCGCGGCTTGCCGATGTCAACCCGGAACGCAGCTTCTCCGCACCCCTGCAGCGCGTCGCCGACCGGGCACTTGCCAAGTCCCGGGAGCAACGGTTCCAGACGGCCGCGCAGTTCACGGCCGGCCTTCGGGCCGTGCCCGAGTGGAGCCACGTCCCCCCCAGTGGGCAAGCAGGCCTGGCCTTCGCAGCTACTCAGCAGCTGCCGGTCGGGGAGATGGGCGCCACCGGCAAGGGGCGGCACAGGTCTTCAAGGCCACCCCCGACACCGCCGGAAGCCGCGGCCCCTCCACCCGGTCCGGGACGCGCACGCAGCGGGGGACGGATGACCGGCGCCGGGGTCAGCCTGGGGACCGTGGCTCTGCTGCTTGGAGCCGGCGGCCTGGTCTGGGTCGCGTTCGTGCGCCCGGAACACGACCCTCTGGTCGTGCGAGACAGCGGCCCCCAGGAGCGTCGCCCAGCAAGTGGAGCGACCGCTGCTCGAGGAAAACGGGCCGCGGCCAAGAGACCTGAGGCAAAAACGGAAACGGCCCAAGCTCGAAGAGCCTCGACGCATCCGGAGCGCGCGAACAAGGCACGCGCTGGCCAGGCGCCCGTTTCGGGACCGGCCTCGGCTCCGGGACGCGCAGACGGGCCATCCACAAGCGATCAACCGCCCGTGCTCACTTCAAGCGCAGCTGTGCCGCCGCGGGATCGCGATGCCGGGACCACACCGAAGAAGGACCCGCCTGGACCTGCCCCCGAAACGATCGTGGCGGCAGCGCAGGCGGCCAAGGCGCTGGCGCCCCCCGCTCGTCCAGTAGGCGCGCCCAGCTCAAGCGGAGACGACTCGTCGACACGGTCTGACCAGCGCGTGCCCGCGGCGGCGCCGGCGGAAGGGACCGCCTCGCCCTCGGACGCCCCGGAGCCGCCCGAGGCGGCGAGGAAACCGGCCATCGCAAAGAAGCCAAGGGTGAGACGCGCCGCCGCCAGCTCGGAATCGCTCGAGGCGGCAACGAAAACTGCGGTCACCGAGAAGCCCAAAGCTAGTCGGCCTGCCGCTCCAGCAAGAGCGAAGAGACGCGCGGCAGCTTCACACGCGGCCGCACGAAACGCATCGGCTACGCGCAAGGCGCGCCCTGCCTCGAGGAAGTCGGCTGCCGCAGCGCGCGCGAAGCGGCCGAAGCCCAAGCCACGCCCGCCAAGACGGCGCAGCACCAGGGCAGCCGCAGCCTCACACAAGCGGAAGCAGGCACGGACCCTCAGCGACATCCGCAGGTTGCTCAAGCGCGGCAAGCAGGAGGAGGCTATCGCCGCGCTACAGAAACTGCGCCGCGAGCATCCCCGCAACGCGTACCTGGCCTACTGGCTTGGCAATCTGTTCTTTGAAAGGCAGTGGTGGAGCGACGCGCTGACCCGATACGCTCACGCCATCGACAACGACCGCAGCTACCGCAAACGGCCGACCCTCATCCGCAACACCATTCGCGCGCTGGGTAGCCACAGGACCCGACGCACGGCAACTTCGCTTCTCGCAAGCAAGATCGGTCGTGCCGGCGTGCCCTATCTTCGAACCGCTGCCAAGAAGGACAAGAACCCCCAGGTCAGAGAGCGGGCGGCGGCTCTCTTGAAACGGCTGCAGAAACGGCGCCGCTAGGCTCAATTCGAGTCTAGCTGCCGAGCAACTCGACGCTCCTGTAACGTTACCGGGCCCCAGCGCGACGCACGGGGAATCGTCAAGCGATGACCCGCCTGGGAGAACCCAGGCCTTCTGGCGGCCAAGACTCGCTGGCGGATCGCACTGCGTTTGGCGCTCACGTGTGGTTTGTACGGCATGATATCGACGGCGTTGCACCCTCAGGCATTGTTGCCACCAGCTTTGAAGCCGTGTAAGCCAGCCCTTCAGATGCAAGCGCGGCCACAGCCGGTGGTGACCGAGGAAGTCGTTCGGGCCGCAGAGCCCGTACTGTATGGGCTTGCCGTTCGCGCGGTGCGCAATGCGGCCGTTGCCAGAGACTTGGTCCAGGAAACCTACGTTGCGGCGCTGGAAGCAGGCTCGAGATTCCAGGGTCGCTCGAGCGTGCGCACCTGGATGGCGGGTATCCTGGCCCGCAAGATCGTGGACCATTATAGACGGACGAAGCGCGAAATGGTCACGGCCGAGCCCGAAGAGCAAGCGGCTCCCGTGCGCACGTTTGCGCCCTACGCGGCCGGGGAGGCGGATGGACGACTTGATCGCAGAGCCGCGCTGGAGGTGGTGGAACGCACCTTGGGCCAACTGACCACCCTGGAACGGTTGGCCGTGCTTCTGTGCGACATAGAACAAGTGGAACGCGGCGAGGTCTGCATGTCCCTGCGGGTGACGCCGGTCCACCTGCGAGTGCTGCTTCACCGCGGCCGACACAAGCTGCGTAAGGCGTTGGAAGATGCTGGGATGCGATGACGTAAGTCGGGAGCTGAGCGAGCTCGTGGATGGCGAGCTTTCGTTCTTCCGGCGCATGCAGATCTACGCTCATCTGGCGATGTGCAGGGTCTGTCTCAAACTCTACAAGTCGCTCAAAGAGACCGTGCATCTGCTCGGCGAGCTGCGTGACCATCCACCGCAGCCCGAGCGCGGGCACGACAGGTAACCGAAAGCACCATGGTTTCCGCTCTGGACGAAGACTACCTCGAAGACGTGGAATCGCTGTATGCGCGAGCCGCCGACTCGCCGCAGCCCAGCCTCTGCTGCACCCAGACGCCCGTGTGGAAGCTACCGGGCTTGACGATTCCTCAAGGAATGATCGAGCGCAACTACGGCTGCGGAACCACGGTTCACCCGAGCGATCTCAGCAGCGCCAACACGGCACTGTACGTCGGCGTGGGCGCGGGGCTCGAAGCTCTTCAGATGAGCTGGTTCATGCGCAGGGAAGGCGCCGTAATCGCGCTCGACAAGGTCAGCGAAATGCTGGAAACGGCTAGCGCGCTTCTGGATCTGGCGGAGAAGCTCAATCCTTGGTTTCGGCGGAACTTTGTAACACTCAGGAAAGGCGACGCGCTATCACTTCCCATCGGAGACGAAAGCGTGGATCTGGCGTCGCAGAACTGCCTTTTCAACATCTTCACTCGGCAGCATCTATCCCGGGCGCTCCGAGAAATGCACCGCGTGCTCAGGCCACGGGGTAAGCTCGCTCTGAGCGATCCGGTGGCTACTCGACCGCTCCCCCAGAATCTGGTGGACGATCCCAAGCTGAGGGCGCAGTGCCTGTCCGGAGCGTTGAAGCTCGACGAGTACCTGGGCGCGATCGTGGACGCTGGCTTCGGAACGATCGAGGTGCGCGCCAAGCGCCCTTACCGGGTGCTCGGAGCTTCCCAGTACGGGCTAGCGGAGCCTCTCTTGCTCGAGAGCGTCGAAATCGTCGCGATCAAGGACCCGGTTGCCGAGGACGGGCCGTGCATCTTCACTGGACGCACCGCAACCTACGTGGGCTCCGAAGAATTCTATGACGATGGCAAAGGACACTCGCTGACGCGCAACCTGCCCGCCGGCGTCTGCGACAAGACCGCCTGCGCGCTGGCGTCGCTGGAGCGCGACGACATCGTGCTGACCCCTTCCACCTGGCACTACCCCGGCGACGGTTGCTGCTAGCCGGCGCGAAAACATAGAAGTGGACCGAGGCGGAGCTCAGATTCGTAGGCGGAGACACGCCCTTGAATCCTCGCGCAGATTCGATTACACGATGCCGTTACGCATGATCCTATGCGCGGGACCGTGGAGTTCCGGGAACAGGAGGGTTGCTGGCTGTTCCGGCTAGACTGTCTGGCGGGACTGTCTGGCGGGACTGTCTGGCGGGCGTAGGTTGGTGCACGCATGCCCAGTCTGTTTTCCCCCGCATCGCCGGGGGCCGGAATGGGCACGTCGCGCTGACCCAGTTAGGGGCCCTCGAAAGAACAACCTGCGTGTTTGGGCGAGGAGCGGGCGCCGCCGGCGAGGCGCAACGGCGAGGAATATTGGGGATACTTCGAGGAGGAGCAATACAGTCAGCGGGGGTCGGAACCGGCCAGGCGCATGAGTTGTTCGTTTGAGGGACCTTACCCCGCTGACCCGACGCACGAGCACCATGACGAGGTTCAAGATCATCCTTGTCGATGACCACCCTGTACTGCGGGAGTCCATCGCAGCGTTCCTGCGCGCAAGGTGCGGCTCCGAGCTGGTGGTCGTGGGAGAGGCCGCAGACGGACCGACCGCCCTGAGGCTTGCACAGGAGCACCGGCCCGACCTGGCCTTGCTCGACCTTCACATGCCGGGCGTGAGCGGTATCGAGACGCTGCGGCGGCTCAAGCAGGTGTCTGAAGGCACGCGCGTCCTCGTTTTTTCAGTCTATGAGGATCAGGCCCACGTGGTGGAAGCCATCCATGCCGGGGCGGATGACTACCTTTTCAAGGGGCACGCCACCGCCCAAACCGTCGCCGATCACATGCTCCAGACCCTGCGTGGCCATCTTGCGCAGCGCAATCCGCTTCAGAGGAAGCTGCTCTTTGCGCTCAGGAACCTCCGGGCGGACAGACTGCCTCTGGGTCCCGGTCAGCTGACGAAAGCGGAGCTTGAAGTGATCAAGCTTGCTGCCCACAGGGGCCTTTCGATGAAGGAGATCGCGGTTGAGCTGGGAAGGACCGACGGCGCGTTATCGGAGAACACGGTTCGCAAGCACCTGCAGCGCATCTACTCGAAGCTGGGTGCGCGCAACCAGACACACGCGATAGCCCTTGCGATCAAGTACGGGCTCATTTCCGTCGATGACACGCAACCTGCTGCGAGAAGACTGACCTGAGCTCAACGCCTCCCTGCCCGCATCGGTCACCAACTTCGAGCTCGATCGGTCGAGGCGTCTGAGCTGGCGGCCGATCCGCGGTTGAGGCACCGGAGGCATGGTCGACACCATCGGAGTTCTCGTCGCTTCGCTCCTGCGATCCTGGCGGATGCTCTGGAAACGAGGACGCGGCCGCTTGCGCGGGCGGATCGGCCGATCGAGCCGGAGGCTGGTGATTGATGCGGGCTTGGGGCGGCTGCCAGGGCCTGCGCACGCAGCTGCTCACCAGCTGTCACGACGAGGCTCGTTGCTCGGCGGCCAGCGGAAGGCTGAATGTGAAACGGCTGCCTTGCCCGAGCGTGCTTTCGACGCGGATCTGGCCGCCCTGCAATTTAACGAGCTTGCGCGCTATCGAGAGGCCCAAGCCGAAACCGCCGGCTCCTGCGCCCCTCTTCCGGTGGAACTCCTCGAATATGCGCGCCTGCTCGTCCCGCGCAATCCCGCAACCGGTGTCGGACACCCAGATCGCTGCGGTTCCACATTCCTGCCGGCATCCAACACCGATTCTCCCGCAAGTGGTGTGCTTGACGGCGTTGTCGAGCAGATTCATCAGAATTTGCTTCACCCGTGCACGGTCCGCCCACACCACCACGTCTCGGTCCGGAACGTCCAGTTGCCAATGGAGGCGCTTGTTTTCCAGCGCGGGTCGAATCAGCCCCGCACACTCGTTCACGATCTCTTGAACGGGCACAGGCTCCAGCTTCAATGTCAGATGGTTCGCCTCGATCTTGGATATGTCGAGAATATCGGCCAGCAGTCTGTTCAAGTCCTGATGCTGCTTCCGGATACTCTCTACGCAGGCTGCTTGCGCCGGAGACAGTGCGCCATGCAGCCCCTCTAGAAGATTGTCCGTGAGGTAGCGCGCGCCCAGCAGAGGCGTCCTGATCTCGTGACTGACGTTCGAGACGAACTCGTCCTTGAGCCGGCTCGCTTCGCCTGCGACGTGCAGCATCGTATGCTGCCAGAGCATCTCGAGCCCGATAAGCAAGCAAAGCAGCAGCAGCAGGCCGTAGGGCGCCAGAGCCGGCTCTCGCACGAGAAGAGGCAGAGACAGCAGGTAGGGCGCCAAGACGAGACAACCCCGCATGTACCCCCTGGCGGGAACACTGCGCCAACGAAAGCCGCGCAACCGGAAGCAGCACGCCAGCAGCGGGTACACACTTGCCAGCGCGGCCGGCGCCACGACCCATACGCAACCACGTCTTGAAAGGTGCAAGAGCGTGGACACAAGCAGCGCCAGGAGAAAGGGGACGACGCTGTGGGACCACGAGAAAGGGATTCGAGCGTAACAACACAGCCGAGCCACAAGCGCGGATGAGACAACGAGTTGGCTGCCGAGGCCCATGGCTACGAGCAGCTCGTTGTCGGTGCGGTTCGTATGCACGAAGTAGACCGCAAGGGCGGCGCTCCAGGTGAGCAGGCGCTGCCCCTCGGCCGGCTCGCGCTGCCGGTGAAAGAGAACCGCCGCTTCGAGCAGGTGAAGCGAGCCAATGCCAAGGTAGGCCGCGGCGAGCAGGCTGAAGAGGCCACCGCCGCCGGCGCCAGGCGTCATGCGAGGCCCCGGGCGAGCCTGACCCGAGCCGCGACCTGCTGTCCCAGGGCGCGAAGCGGGCGCGTGCCCGCGAAATGTCCGCCGATTCGCGGCAAGGCCCGCTCTGGTCGTGCGGCGTGGGGCCGCAAATGCGAGGACAAACCCGCGCGAGCCTTCGACCGTCCGAAGCAGTGCACTACTCGATACCGCTCCCGAGTGGCGCACGACAGGTCCGTCGCCGGTACCCCGCGCGCCAGGACGATCTGCGGTGCCTCTGCAAGAAGCACCGTGCGGTAGGCCTTGCCCGAGCCAACGGCCGCGAACAGGGCCCGCTCGTCTTCGGCGAAACCCTGGGTGCCTGAACACAGGGCAACAACGATGCCATCGCGTTCGGGAGCAGCGACAAGCTCGCCGTCCCTGGCGCCGTAGTCCCTGGCCTGTGAGCCGTCGGCGCAGGCCGGAAAGCAACCGGACCGCCCAGAGCGCATGGCCTTCGGCCACAGCAACGGCAGCGGAACAGCGCATGTCGCTTCATCGCAGCCTCCAATTCGCAGTCCCCTGCTTCTGCTACGCGTGCCGGGACCAGAAGTTCCGCCGAGACAACGAGCGAAACACCTACGTCCAGAGTCAGCGAGCGTGGCCACAAGGCGGTGCACCGAAGCCGGGATCTGCACAGCGTGAAGGTCCCGTTGGGTTCGCATCTCCCTTCGATGCCATGGCACTTCATCTCGTTGGAACCCCTCCGGCAACGCAGTCTATCTGCGATCCACGCAGTTGGGAAGCGCGAGTCTTCGGCACGAATGGCGTACGTGCGTTAGCAAAAAAGAACCGTCCAGCGCACTCAATGCGAGGATGGCGGCGTGGCGTCTATTGGATACAAGTCGACGCGCCGAGCCGGCGAAGCATCCAAAAAAGGAGCGAAGGGGAATGACAAGCCAAGCAGAGTACATCTGGCTGGACGGAGCGACACCGACACAACGCTTGCGGTCCAAGACGCGATTCATCGAACCACCGGCCCAGCCGCACGTGGGAGTCGGGAGCTTTCCGGTATGGAACTTCGACGGCTCGTCTACCTACCAGGCCAAGGGCGCCGATTCCGATCTTACCTTGCAGCCGGTGGCCCATGCCGCCGATCCGTTGCGGGGGGACGGCTGCTACCTCGTGATGTGCGAGGTGCTGAACGGCGACGGCAGCCCGCATGCCACGAATCAGCGCGCGAAGCTCCGCCGAGTGCTGGAAAGCGGAGGGGCAGCCCTAGAACCCTGGTTTGGCTTCGAGCAGGAGTACACGCTCTTCACGGGCCGCAATCCTCTGGGTTGGCCGGACGGAGGCTATCCGGCTCCCCAGGGGCCCTTCTATTGCGGCGTCGGCTGCGACCATGTCTACGGCAGAAAGCTCGTGGAGGCCCATGCGCGCGCGTGCATTCAAGCGGGCCTCTTGATCTACGGTATCAACGCAGAAGTCATGCCGGGACAGTGGGAGTTTCAAATCGGGCACCGCGGGTTCGAGGGCGAAACTGCCGACCCGCTCACGGTGAGCGACCACCTTTGGCTCGCGCGCTGGCTTCTGGCTCGCTTGGGCGAGGACTTCGGCATCTCGGTGCGACTGGACAACAAGCCGGTCAAGGGCGACTGGAACGGCGCGGGCGCCCATACCAACTTCTCCACCAAGGCCACTCGGGATCCCAAAACCGGCATGGCGGCTCTGGAGGACGCGGTCACGCGTCTCGGGGATCTGCACGCCGAGCACATCGAGCTCTACGGCCACGGCCTTGCCGAGCGACTGACGGGCCTGCACGAAACCTGCGCGATCAGCGAGTTCCGCCACGGCGTGGCGGATCGTGGTGCATCGGTGCGGATTCCGCGCGCAGTGGCGGCGCGCGGCCACGGCTACCTGGAGGACCGTCGACCAGGGGCAAACTGCGATCCCTACCTGGTTTGTGCGGCCATCATCACGACCGTCTGCGGAATGGACGTCGGCAAGCTGGCTGCCTGACGGCTGCCAGGCACTTGTGAGCCGGTTCAAACAGGATCACGGGACGACGATCCATGGATGCAGGCGATACCGCGTGGTTGCTCACGTCCTGCGCGCTGGTTTTGCTCATGACGCCGGGACTAGCGTTCTTCTACGGGGGGCTCGTCCCCGAGCGGGCGGTGCTCAATACGATGAAGATGTGCTTCATCGCACTGGGTGTCATCGCCCTACAGTGGTCGCTGGTGGGCTATTCCCTGGCCTTCTCCCCCGGCTCTGCTTGGCTCGGCAGCCTCGCCTGGGCGGGGCTGGACGGCGTTGGGCCCGAACCAAGCCCCGACTACGCTCCCACGGCGCCACATCTGTCGTTCATGGCGTTTCAAATGATGTTCGCCATCATTACTCCCGCGTTGATTTCCGGCGCGGTGGTCGGCCGTATGCGTTTCAAGGCGTATGCGATGTTCATCGTGCTGTGGGCGTTCTTGGTCTACGATCCGCTGGCACACTGGGTGTGGGGCAGCGGCGGCTGGATCCGCGAGCTTGGCGCGCTTGATTTCGCCGGTGGAACGGTGGTGCACATCAGCTCGGGTATTTCGGCGCTCGTGGCGGCCGTCGTCATAGGGCCGCGTGCCCGGCCGGCAGCCGCCGCGGAGCATCGAGGAGGAGACGAACCGGCGCCCGCGGGGCCGCACAACGTGCCGTTCGTGCTGCTTGGCGCCGCCTTGCTCTGGTTCGGATGGTTTGGCTTCAACGCGGGCTCGAGCCTGGCGGCCGACGGGTTGGCGGCGCTGGCTTTCGTGACCACCATGCTGTCCTCGGCATCGGCAGTGGTCGCTCTGGTTGCCAGCGACATCATCCGGGGCGACAAGCCCTCCGCCGTTCGGGTTGCGATCGCTGCCGTCGTAGGTCTGGTCGCGATCACGCCGGCTGCGGGGTTCGTTACGCCCATGGCGGCCCTGGCCATCGGCGCGATCGCCGTGATCATCAGCGATCGGGCGATGAAGTTGTTCCGGCGCAAGCTGACCCGACTGGACGACACCCTGGACGTGTTTGCCTGCCATGGAATCGGCGGAATCGTCGGGGCTCTGCTGACCGGCGTGTTCGCGACCACACGAGTCAACCCGGCCGGCGCCGACGGCCTCCTCTACGGAAACCCGAGATTGCTGCTGCTGCAGCTGCTCGGCGTAGCAGCAAGCGCCGCCCTGGCTGCTGCAGGGACGGCCGTGATTCTGCATGCCATGAAGATGTTCATGGCCTTGCGGCCCTCCGCCGAACAGGAAGTGCTTGGCATCGACGCCAGCGAGCACGGAGAAGCTGGTTACGTCATGGACCGTGGCGATCCGGCCCTCCTATCACCTTTGCCGTTCGAAACAGATGCGCCACGCAAGACGGGAGGAGACGGGTATGTCAAACGCGCAACCGCAGGTGTCCGCCGCGAAGCGGACGAGAGGCCGCAAGCAGGATAGCGGCGGGACCAGAACTTCCGGCGTCGATCCACGATCGAACGGGGGGCCACGACCGACCCTGAGTGCCAGGCAAGCCCGCGAGCGCGCCCTGTTCGATGCGTTGCGCGCGGACGACGAGGAGTCTCTTGCCGTCGAGGTTTTCATGAACGCCCTTTGCAGCATGGGGCTCTTAGCGGATGACCCCCGCCTTTTGGAAAGCGTGGCAGCCCTCGAGAACGTGACGGTCAACGCCAAACAGCGCGGCCGCATGTCGTACGACGAATTCCGCACCGTCATCGCTCCCGCAATCGTGCTGATCGAGCGCGCATTGCAGGGAAATCTGGTGATTCCCGACTTCGAAGCCTTCTGTGCCGACATCGCGGCACTCTACGAAAAGACCAAGGGTAACGAAGCCGGCAAGGTTGCCAGCTACATCCCGCAGCTCGCTAGGGTGAATCCCGATCAATATGGGGTGGCCATCTGCACCGTAGACGGCCAGCGCTTCTCCACGGGCGATGCGAGGATGGACTTCTGCGTGCAATCGTGCTGCAAGCCTGTCAACTACTGCATCGCTCTGGAATGCAGCGGAGAGAAGATCGTGCACCAGCACATCGGTCGCGAGCCCAGTGGGCACAGCTTCAACGAGCTGACCTTGAACAGGGCCGGCCTTCCGCACAATCCCATGATCAACGCCGGGGCCGTGATGGCCTGTTCGCTGATTCGTCCCGATTTGACCAGCGCCGATCGCTTCGATTTGGTGATCGATGTGTGGACCAGGCTCGCCGGCGGCAAAAAGCCGGGGTTCAGCAACCCCACCTACCTGTCCGAACGACAGACCGCAGATCGCAACTTCGCCCTGGGCTACTTCATGCGGGAAAAGGGCGCATTCCCGAGCGGGACGGACCTGGCGGCGACGCTGGAGTTCTTTTTTCAGTGCTGCTCTCTGGAGATGACCACCGAGGCCATGTCGGTGGTGGCGGCTACCTTTGCCAACGGCGGCATCTGTCCCACCACCGGCGAACGGGTCTTCGAGCCGGACACCGTGCGGAAATGCCTGTCGCTCATGTCTTCCTGCGGCATGTACGATTTCTCTGGCGAGTGGGCGTTCTCCATCGGTATGCCGGGCAAGAGCGGTGTGGGTGGCGCCGTCTACGCCGCCGTCCCCAACGTCGCCGGCCTGTGTACCTGGTCGCCGCGACTGGATGAGATAGGAAACAGCGTGCGAGGCGTCGACTTCTTCCGGGAGCTGGTGAGCACCTTCAAGTTCCACAACTACGACGATCTGGTGGGGGCGGTTCGCGAACGCAAGGACCCGCGCCTTGCGAGGTCCCGGTTGCGCTGCGAAGGCGTTACGGAGCTCTGTTGGGCGGCCAGCGAGGGCGACCTCGGTGCCGTACGGCGCCTGGTGGCCCGGGGCGTCGACATCGACACGGGCGACTACGACGGCCGCACAGCCCTTCACCTCGCAACCTGCGGCCGCCACAAGCACGTCATCGACTACCTGATCGCTCGAGGCGGCTCGCTCAATCCCCGCGATCGATGGGGCGGCAGTCCCCTGGACGATGCCTACCGCGAGGGACACGCAGACATCGCCGCCCTCCTCGAACGCCACGGAGCCCGGCGCTGCGCGCGGTAGCCCGGCGCTGCGCCATGCTCGGTCCGGAGTTTCGGGACGGGCACTAGCGAGGAATCTTGCCGAGCGGATCGGGCTTGATCGGGATGTAGCGGGGTCGTGCTGCGACGCGCTGGAGCCAAGCCTTGACCCTCGGACCTACGCGGTAGCCGATCGTCTCGGCGCTCTGGGTGTACGCAAACAAGGAGATGTCCGCTACCGAGTAGTGCTCTGCAACAAAGAAAGTGTGCTTGTCGAGATGCTGCTCCATCACATCGAGCGCGGCCTGACCTTGCTTTCGCAGCCGCTCTAGCTCCTGGGGCGCCTTGTGCTCCAATCCGCCCCAATAGGTCCAGAACTTGAGCACGGCCACAAAGGGCTCGTGGCTGTACTGCTCAAAAAACATCCAGGCTAGAGCCCGCGCGCGCTCGAGTGGCGAGGCTGGAAGCATCGGCGTGCCTTCGGCCAGGTAGTAGAGGATCGCGTTGGACTCGGGCAACAGGCTGCCATCTGACAGTTCCACGGTGGGGATCCTACCGTTGGGGTTCTTGGCCAGGAACGCCGGGCGGCGGGTATCGGACGGACTCGCGAGCAGGTCGAGCTCCGTGGTTGCGTAGGCAGGTGCCTCCAGCTG
Source organism: Pseudomonadota bacterium (assembly GCA_022361155.1). Lineage (NCBI taxonomy): Bacteria > Pseudomonadati > Pseudomonadota > Pseudomonadota bacterium. Next base: position 3,198 of record JAKSBK010000189.1, on the reverse strand, counting down.
GCGCAGCAGCAGGTGGACCTTGTACGCGTTGCCCGACGGAATACGGGAGTCATAGAAGTGAACTACGTGCGGCCGAGCAGACTCGTTCATGCTCTGGTGCTCCTGTTGGCAGCGGTCTAGCCCAAGACGAGCGCATGCTCGAGGCCCACGGCCGCCACTCAACGCAGCAACTCAGGTCAGGTCGGCTGGCCGAGGTTGAACACGCGATCGGAGATAAAGCTCAGTATGCTAAAGTCATGGTCAGCGGTCAGCGATCATGCTGATCTCTCGTTCGATCGAGCAGAGGTGATACTAGTCGATTTAGGCCAGCAGGTGCCGGTCCGGAAAAACGAGGCATAACAATGATGCAAGCATGGAGAGTCCGAGCGTGGAACTGGCGTGCCGGAAGTAGTGCCCTGCTGGTCGCGGGGACGTTGACTGCTCTGGCGCAGCCGGTCGCGGCGTGCGGTGGTCTGTTCTGCTCCCAGGCACAACCCGTCAACCAAGCAGCCGAGCGCATTATGTTCGTCGACAACGGGGATGGCACGCTAACGGCCGTGGTGCAGATCCTGTACGAAGGGCCCTCCGAGCTCTTTGCTTGGGTGCTACCGGTTCCGGGCGTTCCCGAGGTGAACGTGTCCTCGGACCAGGCCTTTATGCGGCTGCAGCAGGCGTCGAATCCCCTGTATCGACTGCAGCGAAATGTGCTGCCCTGCGGCGGTCCGAGCAGCGCAGCCCCCGGGGTTCCCGCCGCTGTTGGGGGCTCTGCGGGGTTTGCAGCCCCACCACCGGCCGGTCCGCCGGTGGTCGTGCGCGACCAGGGCACGGTGGGCCCTTACGACTACAGTGTCATCTCGCTGGTCGACCCCAACGCTCCGGCCGACGTGGCGGTCAAGTGGCTGACCGATAACGGTTACGACGTCACCGCGATCGGGCCCCGGGTGCTGGCTCCCTACCTCATGAAGGGCATGAACCTGCTCGCGTTCCGGCTGACCAAGGGCAATAACGAGGGCTCGATCCGGCCCATCATCATCACCTACAACGCCGAGCGAGCGAGCATCCCGATCGTGCCGACCGCCGTGGCAGCCAACGACAACATGGGCATCATGGTCTGGGTCGTTGGTGCGAACCGCGCCATTCCAGCCAACTACAAGGCCCTCGAGCTCAACGAGGCGCGCCTGAACTGGTTCAACCCGAACAGTAACTACAACGAAGTAGTCAGCGACGCCGCCGATGAAGCCAATGGGCAGGGTTTCGTGACCGAGCTGGCCGCGCCCACCAGTGGCCTCGACGAAGTCGTGTTCAGCCCGAGCGACGAGGCTACCTGGCAGAGCATCATGTCGCAGCACTATCCGGGCCCCGTGGCGATGCTGGTCATGCTGCAGCAGGTCTACGGGGCCTGGGACGGCTACGAGGATGCTCTGCGCAAGGGGATTACGCTGCCTCCCGGCCTTCCCTTCGCGGACTTCCAGCAATGCCCGCGCTGCTACATCGGTCAGCCCGGGGTCAGCGTGATCGAAGCGGACGTGCTTCGCGCGCTGTACGAGGACGTGGTCAAGCCGATGATCGAGACCCAGCGGCTGCTGAGCAGCCGTCCCTACGTTACTCGCTTGTACACGACCATGTCGGCAAGCGAGATGACGCTGGACCCGGAGTTTGACTTCAATCCGGACCTGCCGGACTACTCGAACACCCACGTGGCCGAGCAGGTGATCGAGTGCGGCGGCACCTGGGAGATCACCCTACCGCAAGGCGACAAGGTGCGTGGAATGGGCCGCACGTGGCCCGACCCCACGGCAACGCAGCCGGCCGCGCGTCGCATCTTCGAGGTGGGTACAACGGGGGCGGGCAACACCGTCATGGATAACACTGCCGCGATCGCAGCCGCGTTGGCCGCCCACAACGCCACCGTCACGAGCCCGATGCTGCCCACAGGCGCCGCCGGCGTGGCCGGCGGAGCGGGAGCCGGCACGGTCGGCGGCGCACCAGGAGCTGGCATAGGCGGCACGGCAGGGGCCGGCACAGATGCAGGAGCCGGCATAGTCACGCCGGGCGTGCTCGATCCGAGCGCCAGCAGCGAAGAAGGCTGCTCGTGTGCGCTGCCTGGCGGGTCGCGAGCGGGAGGCAACGCCTGGCTGGCCACGCTGGGCGTGCTGGGATTGGTTGTTGGGCTGCGACTGCGGCGCCGGCGTTGACCCGGAGCTTCGTCGCGGCCGAGCCGGCCCCGGTGGCGATCCATCTGATGCTGGACCGCTCGGAGTCGATGGGCTGGCCCACGAGCGGACTCGGCGGGAACCGCTGGTTCAGGTTACTGCAAGAGCCTGGTTCTGCTGTAGAGCGCGAAGAACAGCGCTGCTGCTCTCAGCGCTGCGACAGGCCCATTACGGCGATACGCCGGCCGCCATGATGCGCTCTGGTAATGAGACGCCAGCCGAGTCGTTCGAATAGCTTCGGGTAGCAGGCCGCGACGTACAGGCGCCGAGTGCCCAGGCTCCAGGCCAGCTCGGTCGCAGAGGCAACCAGCTGACTGCCGATGCCATGACGGCGATAACCGCGCCGGACCACCAGCCCGGAGATCCACGGCGAAAGGTGTGCGTAGGCTCGCAAGCTCCTGGGGCTGAGGGCTACCGTGCCGACGGGTTCCTGGCCCCGCAATGCGATCAACGTCAGAGGCAGCTTGTGACGCTCTAGGCGCGCCTCGAGATAGCTCTTGGGATCGCGCACCGAAAAGAACCCGGGCCACTCCCCGAGCAACCAGTCCGCAACCTGCGAGACCAACCCCGGATGGTCGCACAACCGCTCCACGCTGGTCTTCATGGGATGTAGCCGTTCACCGGGATCTTCGCCTCGCCGACGGCTTCCCAGGCGGCTCTCTGGGCGGCTTTCGTCCTCGTCCTCGCCCTGCGCTGCAGCTGATCTGAACCGCAGCCGTACAGCACTCCTCGGGCGATTCCTGCGGGCGCGCTCGCCCAGAAAACCGCCTGAAAACCCGACTTCCAGGAGCCTGAACGGTTACCATGGGATGCTCACGTACAACACATCTCGCCGCGCCACGTGTCTTCGATGGTTTCGCGAGAGCGAATCAGCTGCGTCAGGTCGGCCTCCACCATCACCTCAGGCGCTCGTGGGCGCCCATTGTAGTTGCTCGCCATGGAAGCTCCATACGCCCCGGCACCCCTGATAACGAGCAGGTCCCCCCTCTGCAGGGGCGGCAGCGGT
>JAKSBK010000188.1 GCA_022361155.1 Pseudomonadota bacterium | reverse complement strand
GCGCGCCTTCAGGGCCGTGAGTTTCCCTTCCTTAGAACAGCCAACAGTGTAATCCATCCAAAGGGGATGCCGCTTCGGATGCATGCAAATACTCTCGTCTCTGTTGAGAGTGATTTTTACCGGTCGCTTTAACAGATAGGCGAACAGAGCGGTATGACCCTGAACGGACAAATCTTCCTTTCCCCCAAATGCGCCACCATTGGGTACCAAAACCACCTTTACTTTCTCCATTGGTAAGCCGAGCAGCTTGGTGATCTGGGCCTGGTCTTCATAAACACCCTGTCCTTGTGAAAAAACCTCTACACCATCGTACCACGGGCGTGCAATACAGCTCTCGGGCTCCATGAAACCGTGCTCGATCGTTTGAGTTTGGTAGAGTTCGGAAACCACAAAGTCTGAATCGGTGAGCGTCCTATCTGCATCGCCGTTCTGGATGCGAGTCTCTGAGAGGACGTTTCCACCAGGATGGATTTTGGGGCTTGCCTCCTTCATGGCTTTATACGGATCCGTAACCGGTTGCCTAACCTCATATTTTACCTCGATCAAATCGACGGCTTCCTTTGCTATGGCCTCGGTCTCGGCGACCACTCCTGCGATGACATCTCCAACGTATCGCGTCTCCTCCCCGACATCTACCATTAGCGGCCAGTCGGTAACGATAAGTCCGACACTTCGGTCACCGGTAACATCCTTTGCCCGAAACACCCTTTTGACGCCCTTTAGCTGTTCGGCTTTGGTCGTGTTAATGCTCAGAATTTTAGCACGAGGATGGTCGCTGAATTTCAGTGCCCCGAAAACCATCTCATCGAATGTCATATCGCACACGAATGGTCGCTGTCCCAGAACAACATCATAGGAATCGAACTTTGGCAGTCGGTCACCGATTTTACCGTTGTGCTTCTCTTCCAGAATGCTCTTGCCGTTCCTCAGGGCCTCCGCCGCACAAAGAATGGAGTTTTCAATTTTCTTATACCCTGTGCAGCGACATAGGTGCGGCGTTAAGGCTTTCGTGACCTCCTCATGTGTCGGGTCGGGCTTTTTATCGATAAGAACTTTGCTCTGCATTACGATTCCCGGGATACAAAATCCGCACTGCACGCCGCCCTTCTCCAGGAACGCCTTAGCGAAAGTTTCCTGTGTTCTGGCGTCAAGCCCCTCGATAGTGACGATTTCGCCATCGGCAATTTTTGTCATCGGGATGACGCATGACAGAACCGCCCTTTTGTTCAATTCTACCACACAGCAGCCGCAGGCGGCCTGAGGCGCACAGCCGTCCTTAGGCGAGATAATGCCTTCGTCCTCGCGTAAGTATTCTAGTAAGGAGCGCTCTGGATCGCTTGTATAAGTTTTTCTGCTGCCGTTTAGGGTGAATTGCATTTATCTTATCTTTCTTTCCTCAGCATCACGGACGTGTACGTTGCGCCCACGCTCATCAAGCCCTCAAACAGGCT
>JAKSBK010000187.1 GCA_022361155.1 Pseudomonadota bacterium | reverse complement strand
GCAACCTTGCAGGAGCACTGCCGCAGCCTGTAACGGCACACAGGAGCAGGAGACCGCATGCGCAGGCCCCCAAACGCGTGATGACGGCGCTCAAGCGCGCCGCCGTGCTTTTTTGAACCGCTCTCATGTGCGACGACTCCACCCTGACCCTGGATGCTCGTATATGAAAGCGCATTTCACAATCGTTTGAAGTTACCACGAAACTCCAATTCACGGCAACGGTTGACCTTCACGGGATATAGCGGCATATGAACGTGAATCTCATATGTCAATGGAAGGCTGGCGCATGAATCAGGTACCACCTCCAGAGGAGGTGGTTTGATGAAGGCCCCTCGAAGGGGCTCGGTTCGTGAGGCTCGAACTGCCATCGATCGCTCGTTATTGATAAGCTTGACCAACATCGAGGCGACCTGTTCGACTTCTCCGAGCGCCTCGGCCATCACGTTTCCGGGCAAGGGCAGGAAAAGCACCGCGGGGCGGTCGAACCTTGTCGAGTCTCACCGCCAGAGGCGGTGGCTTAGGGCCCGTCCATGGCTTTTTCCGATCAGCAAGAGGCGGGCGTCGCTGGCAAAGCGCGACGACGTGCGAGGCCGGCACTGAACACGGAGTCAGCATGCGTACAACCACGATTGAAGACCGATCCGCGTCAATACATGAAACCAAGGCGTCGGCTCAAAATAACATTGCCATCTCGATTTCGATCCATCCCGTCCAGCGGCGTTGCGCCGCCTTCAAATACAGGGAGTATTCGCGCGACGGCGCGCCTTGCGGGACGGGCGCCTCGAAGCCGATCTGGAAACGATATTTTGACCCGACGCCTAAGGCGTCGGGTCGGTGCGGCTCGCCGTGCTCCTGGCGCGGCGCGCGCTGCGTGTGGATATGCTGCCTTGCGGGCAAGCTTGCTTTGGTGTCGGCTTGCACAAAAAAGCAAGCGGAATCCCCGGCGGGCACGCCTCACTCAGCAGATGAGGTGCCGGCGCACGCTGCCCAGCAGCCCGCGCAAGCCCCCGTGAAGCCGGTGGAGCTGGCTCCCACGGCGGTGACCCCGACGCCCGAGCAGGTGGCCTACCAGCGTCAGGAGCTGATCGGGTTCATTCATTTCGGTGTGAACACGTTCACGGATCGCGAATGGGGCAAGGGCGCGGAAAAGCCCGCCATCTTCAACCCCAGCGAGCTCGATACCCATCAGTGGGCCGAGCTCGCCAAGAAGGCAGGCATGGGCACGCTCATAATCACCGCCAAGCACCACGACGGTTTTTGCCTGTGGCCGTCCTCGCAGACCGAGCACTCGGTCAAGCGCGCGCCTTGGAAAGGCGGCCGTGGCGACGTGGTCGCGGAGCTTTCGAAGGCGTGTCAGAAGGCGGGCGTCAAGCTAGGTATCTACCTATCACCCTGGGACATGCACGAGCCCTCCTACGGCACCAAGGACTACAACCGTTTTTACCTCGCGCAGCTGAAGGAGCTGCTCGTGGGCTACGGACCCGTTGCCGAGGTCTGGATGGACGGGGCCAAGGGCAAGAACGCCAAGGACATGGAGTACGATTTCGCGGCCTACCGAGCACTGGTCCGCAAGCTCCAGCCCAAGGCCGTGATGTTCTCGGACCAAGGCCCCGACGTGCGTTGGATCGGCAACGAAAAGGGCATAGCTCCAACCACGTGCTGGTCGACCATGGACCGCGGCAAGGTCACCGTCGGAGGCCGGGGCCAGGGCGCGTACCTGGGTCGTGGCGATCCCGAGGGCAAGCACTGGGTCGTAGGCGAATGCGATGTGTCGATCCGCCCCGGCTGGTTCTATCACAAGAAAGAAGACACCAAGGTCAAGAGCCCGGCGGAGCTGGTGGACCTGTACTATCGGAGCGTGGGCCGCAATTGCACCTTGCTGCTCAACCTGCCGCCCGATCGACGAGGGCTCATCCACGAAACCGACGCCGCCAACCTGCTTGAAATGAGATCGATCCTCGACGAGAGCTTCACGACGAATCTGGCGCGCGGCGCCACGGCGTCCGCTTCCAACACACGCTCGGGCCACGCACGTTTTGGACCCGAGAAGATCATCGACCCGGACCTCGACAGCTACTGGGCCACGGATGACGGCACCCAAGAGGCTGCGCTGGTCGTGGAACTGCCCGAGGTGCAGACGTTCGACCGCCTGATGCTCCAGGAACCGATTTGGCTTGGCCAGCGCGTGAAGCATTTTCGCGTCGAGGTGGAGCGTGAAGGGCAGTGGAGCCACGTCGTGACGGGCACGACCATCGGCTACAAGCGGCTGTTGCGCTTCCCCGAGTTGCGTGTGCGCAAGCTGCGGGTGTCGCTGCAGACTTCCCGGCCCGCTCTGGCCATCTCGAATTTCGGACTGTTCAAGGCCTCGGCCCGCGAGCCAGATCCACCCACCGACGCCGGCTGACTTCTACGCTACAGCAGGGGCTTGAGGTCGAGACCACCGGCGTACGCGTAGCTCACGAAGCGGTCGAACCCGGACACGATCAACCCGACCTCGGAGTCCGCCGTCAGCGTGTGCACTCCGTCGCCGTCCTGGATCCCGTTCTTGGGGTGCTCGTCTACCGGACGCACGGTCAGTGTCGGCAGCACGCTCACGTCGGCAAAGCTGAGCTGGCAGCGATGGATGACCCACGCAGGATCGGGATCCCCCATGGCGCGCGGCAACCCGTCCGCAGGCCCCGTGGTGCAGTGGCCAGGTAGCGGGCGGTCATCGAGAAGGAGCGTTGCCTCGGAGCGCGCCACGATCGTGATGAAGTCGAAGATGTACTTGTCGGGCGTGAGGAACAGGTAGTCCTTTCGGTACTGCTCCATAGGTGGCACGAGGACCAGCGCCGGGTCTCCACCGGGGAGCTGCGAAGGTATGCCGAGCACCTGCTGGCTCGGCAGCGCCTGAAGCACGGCGACGGCCTGGCTCGCCTCGATCAACGTGTCCTGCTCGGCCTTGAGGATCACGTCCTCGCCTTGCAGCAGGGTGAATTGGCCGTCCGGTGCGGGAAGCGTCGTCGTGACCCGCGTCTCACCAGGGCGGGCGGCGACGATGCGAACCCACTCGGGCTCTGCTTCGACCAAGGGTAGGCTGAAGCTTCCTTCGAGCGCGGCGATCAGCGTGGCCGTTCTCGACGGCATGCGCGCCAGCACGAAACGACGGCCCAGCGCCGAGTCCGGCAGCAGCTGCTCCTCCAGGTGGTCTGCGCAACAGCGACGCTCGTCGTAGGTTCCGAACGCGGGCACATCGGATGCCTCGCTGCCAACGAACACAGCAACGGGCCGGCTGGCCTGCACCAGGCTGCCGGTGAAATCTGCGTTCAAACCCTGTGTCTCGAGATTCAGGACATCGAACGGCCCCATGTCGATCTCGTGCTCCTGGCCGGCTTTCGATTCTGGGATCGGGCCGCCGCCAACGACGGTTCCGACCGCCGGCCCCAACGTGACCTTGACGCGCGTGTTCGGCTCGGTGCCCACGATGGTCAGAAAGGCACGCAAGTCCTCCTTGTCGGTGGTCCCGTCGAAGTCCTTCTTGGGATCGTCCGAATGGCCGATCGTCTGCGGCCAGCTCACGACCGTGTAGTGGGGGCCGAGCGCCGCGGTCGGCAACAGGAGCGAGGCATCGTTCGAGAACACATTGACGTTCTGGAAGGGGTTGAACTGGTAGGCAACGATGGGTCGGCTCGACGTCACCCGGTAGGCGTTCGAGGTAAGCGCGGTGTGCGTGCCATCGTTGAGTCGCCGCGAGCCATCCACCTCGCGCGCAGGCAGCAGGATGCTCTCGAGGTCGCCGGGCGGCACGGGTACTTCCTCGACAAGCTCCAGCCGTGGCGGTTCGCCTGGGGGCGCTTGGTTTATCTCGACCCGCACCAGCGCCTCCATCCGGCTTGGATTGGAAACGACGATCGCGTACTGCTGAGCCGCGGCGCTGGCCCCCGGCACCACCGCGTTGTCGAGATCTACCGCGTAGAACTCGCAGCCCACATAGCTGCTCTCCGCGGCTGCGGCTTCACACGAGGATACGCAGCGGCCCGCGCGGCACACCTCGCCAGCTTCGATAGCGCACTCGCGTATCAGGTCATAACCGCTCCCATCCGACTTGCATTGGATTACCGCGCCCGCCATGCAGCTCGGAGTATCTGGCGCGCATATGGCGCACTCGAGCCTGAGGTCGCAGATCATGTTCTGCCGCATGCAGTCGACCAGGAGCTCGTCCTGCAGGAACTCGCCGCTGCGCGTGCACTCGTGCAGCTCTTCGACCCGCCTGCCGTCCGCGTTGACATGGACGCACGCGCGCTGCCCCTCGTGCCGGCACTGCAGGACACCCGCGACCACTTGCGCCGGTGGCTCGAGCGGAGGCAGCAAACCCGAAGCGGCTTCGGTCACCTCGCAGCCGAGCAGGGTGACGGCCAACCCGCCTAGCAGCAGCGTCCTGTACCTGGACCTAGACATCCTGCTCTTTTCTCGCAGCGATTCTGGCGCCCGTCGTGGTGAGCTCCAGCACGCGACGGTGCGCCTTGCTGGCCGTGCGCCTCGAAGCCGATCTGGCGATGCAATCGATGACCCGACACCTCAACGCCGCATGATAAAGGAGTTGACCGCGCGGTGCGTCAAGTACCGCGTCGACAGCAGGCTGTAGCGGAGCTGATTGAAGGCAAAGCCCGGGATCCGCAGCGCCTGTACGGTCCAGCTCACGCTGCCCCCCGGTATGTCGCTGAGGTCGGGAAGGCTGGATAGATCCGGGATCGGGGCCTGTTGCTGCGTGCCCGCCACGATCAGGCGCCAAGCAGGATGCCCATCGCCTCCCCTGATGCTCACGTAGTGGGCGTCACTCTTGCCCCCTGTTCCGGACCAGCGCAGGACGCGGTCTCCGGGGATAGGTTCTCCTCGGCTCGGCGCCCGGCTGCGCGGTATGCCCAGGAAGTCATCGAGCCGCACGCGGCCGCCCGCGGTTGGCCTCAGGGCACGCTTGATGGAAACGGTGAACGGAACCCGACCCGATTGCTCGCTGAAGTGCCCGCCGCGCACGTAGTACAGCGCGTCGGCCAGGGGGCCCTGCAGAGCTGGCTGGGTGAAGAAACGGAACACGCTGGTGCTTTGGCGCCGCTGCAGGCGATCGAGCGAGCTTTCACCGACCTCGCGCACGATCAGCCCCTCCGCCCCGAGATCGAGGAACGCTTCGACTTCGAACAGATCGTCGACCCCCTCGGCACTCGCTGGCAAACCCACGAGCTCGACATC
>JAKSBK010000186.1 GCA_022361155.1 Pseudomonadota bacterium | reverse complement strand
CAAGATGGTCATGCCCGGCGACAACGTGAAAATGACCGTCGAGCTGATCAGCAAAGTGGCGCTCGAAGAACAACAACGCTTCGCCATCCGCGAGGGCGGCCGCACCGTCGGAGCCGGCGTCGTCACCAGGATCGTCGAATAGACCTTGGGTGACCGGGTGCAGATCACGCTTGTATGCACTGGCTGCGGAGCCCGCAACTACCAGACCTCGAGAGCGCGCAAGCCAGCGACCGAAAGATTTTCCATCAAGAAATATTGTCCGGCCTGCAATGGCCATACGCTCCACAAGGAATCAAAATAGGTCCACCAATAGAGACGACCGACCAGAGGCCAGTAGCTCTAATTGGTAGAGCGACGGATTCCAAATCCGAAGGTTGGGGGTTCGAGTCCCTCCTGGCCTGCCAACCCATCGGAGAGTAAGAGGCACCATTTGTCCATGGCCGAGACGATGACCCAGCCTGACGCGCGTCGTGGCGGCTCCAGGCCGGAAGCCCGAACGCTTGGTCTGCTGCGCTGGGTCCAGCTTGCCTTCATGGCCGCGGGCGCGGGGCTATTCTGGTTGCTGGACAAGGCGATCACACCGATCTGGCGGCTGTTCCAGGAGCCGAACGCCACCGTGGTGTCGGCGGTTTCGCTCGTGGCAGCGGCCGCCGTCGTGGGAGCGTCGTACCGAAACCCGCGGCTCAACCAGCTCACGCACGAGGTCGCGGGCGAGCTTTCCAAGGTCACCTGGCCGAGCAAGCAGGAGACGTCGACTTCGACGGTGGTAGTGATCATCACGTCGCTAATCGCAGCCGCGATTCTCGGCGCATTCGATGCGGTATGGTCGGCGATTACCGACCTTATCTACAAGGTATGACGCGTGAGCAGCGAACACTCCAGCCGTCCGACATCGGACTCACAGGATGGGACTCGGGTCGAGCCCGGAACCACGGAAGCGGCCGAGGCCGAAACCGGCCGCAAGGAGCCAAGCTCGACCTTGGTCCCGAATCAGCCCACCGATGCCGCCGACGAAATCGCAGCCCCGCAGGGTTTCGATCCGGCTGCAGCATCCACCGTGATCGAGCAGAGCACCGAGCCTGGGGGGGGGGACCCTGAGCAGGCGGCCAGCGATGGCGGCAAGAAGTGGTACGTGGTGCAGGTCTACTCAGGCTACGAGGCCAAGGTCAAAGTGTCGCTCGAGGAGCGAATTCGGCAGGCGAACCTACAAGATGCCTTCGGAGAGGTGCTGATACCGAAGGAGAACGTCCAGGAGGCGCGTCCCGGCGGCCGCCGGGTGATGAGCAAGACGTTCTATCCCGGCTACATTTTCGTGCAGATGCTGATGAGCGACGAAGCATGGCATGTCGTGCGCGACACTCCCAAGGTAAGCGGCTTCGTCGGAGGCCGACGTCCCCGTCCGGTGCCTCCGCCGGAGATCCAGGCAGTGGTCCAGCAGGTGGCAGAAGGGGCTGCCAAGCCGAAACCACGGGTGATGTTCGAAGCGGGCGACCACGTTCGGGTCATTGACGGCGCGTTTGCGAATTTTACCGGCACGGTGGAAGAAGTGAAACCGGAGAAGCAGAAGGTGCGTGTGCTCGTCTCCATCTTTGGTCGCGCCACCCCGGTCGAGTTGGATTATGGCCAGGTTGAAAAGACGGCGTGAGCCATGGGTGAAGGGACAAGGGCAAGCGTATGAAGAAGAAGGTCATCGGCCAGATCAAGCTGCAGCTTCCCGCGGGCCAAGCCAACCCATCTCCGCCGGTGGGTCCAGCGCTGGGCCAGCACGGCGTGAACATCATGGCCTTCTGCAAGGAGTTCAACGCCAGGACCCAGAAGGATGCGGGGCTTACGATCCCTGTCGTGATCACCGTGTTTTCGGACCGATCGTTCAGCTTCATCACCAAGACGCCGCCCGTGTCGGTCCTGATCAAGCAGGAGCTTGGGCTGAAGCTGGGCAAGAAACCCGGCTCGGGCTCGTCGCGGCCAAACAAAGACAAGGTTGGGCGCATCACCCAGGCGCAGCTGCGAACGATCGCACAGAGCAAGATCCAGGATACCAACGCCGCGAGCATCGACTCGTGCATGCGTAGTATCGCCGGAACGGCGTTGTCGATGGGGGTGGAGGTTGTCGACTAGTCGGGTCCGAGCGGCGTGTTCGGAACGTATCGCGATTTGGAGGACGCCAAGTGCAATCAGCCAGACGGCGACAGCAGCCCACAGGCAAGGTGGATCGAGCCAAGCGCTATGCGCTGCGGCAGGCTTGCGCTCTGGTCAAGGAGACCCGGTTCGCGAGGTTCGACGAAGGCGTGGACATCGCTGTACGATTGGGAGTCAATCCGAAGCACGCCGACCAAATGGTGCGCGGCGCCATTGTGCTTCCGCACGGCACTGGCAAGAGCAAACGCGTGGCGGTCTTTGCCAAGGGTGACAAGGCAGCGGAGGCCGTCGAAGCGGGCGCGGATCACGTGGGCGCGGACGATCTATCGGCAAAGGTGCAGGGGGGCTTCTTGGACTTCGACACCGTGATTGCCACGCCTGACCTGATGGGCGTAGTTGGAAGATTGGGGCGCATTCTGGGACCTCGAGGCCTCATGCCCAATCCCAAGGTGGGAACGGTCACCTTCGAGGTAGCCAAGTCGGTGCGCGAGGCCAAGGCCGGCAAGGTCGAGTTTCGAGTTGAAAAGGCCGGTATCGTGCATGTTCCGGTCGGCAAGGCGTCGTTTGCGGCCGAGCAGCTGGAGGAAAACGTAAAGACGCTTGTGACCGCGCTGGTGAAGGCCAAGCCGTCGACTGCCAAAGGCACGTATCTGCGGAGCATCACCCTAAGCTCCACCATGGGTCCGGGTATCAAGATAGACCCTTCCACAACGGTGGAGGTGGCGTGATGAGCGATCGCGCGCTCAAGGAAAACACTGTCGCCGAGCTTCGAAAGCGCTTCTCGGAGGCCTCTACACTGGTGTTGCTGGATTTTTGTGGGTTGGATGTTGCGTCGGCCACGGATCTGAGAACCCAGTTTCGTGCGGCCGGTGTCGATTACAGCGTCGCGAAGAACACATTGATACGACGCGCGCTGCAGGGCACCCCCTTGGAAAACCAGGCCGACCTGGAGCTTCACCTCAAGGGACCCACCGCAATCGCATGCAGCTACGAGGATCCTTCGGCAGCAGCAAAGGTGGTCAAGGCTTTCCGCCAGGACGAGGCGCGGGCGAAGAAGCTACGGGTCAAGTGCGGTGTGTTCGAAGCACGCGTGATGCCCGGTGAGCGGGTCGAACGCGAGCTCGCCACCATGCCGGGAAAGGACGAAGCGCGGGCGCTGCTGCTCGCTCAGTTGCAGGCACCGGCGCAGAGCCTGGCGCGTCAGCTCGGTGCACCGGCCCAAAGGTTCGTGTACGCGCTCGATGCACGCGTGCGCCAGCAGCAGGGCGGGGGCTAGACCGCTTGGGGGGTAGGTCGAGGCAGGTTTTTGTCGCCCCGCCGGCGACAACAAGTGGAGAGAGTTTCGATGGCAAACATGACTCAAGAGCAGATGGTCGAGGAGCTCAGCAGCTGGACCGTGATGGAGGTTGCGGATCTGGTCAAGGCGCTGGAAGAGAAGTGGGGTGTTTCCGCGGCGCCGGTGGCTGCCGCCATGGCCGCCGCCCCCGGTGCTGCAGGCGCCGAAGCCGAACCCGAGCAAACGGAGTTCACCGTCGAGCTCACTGCTTTCGGTGACAAGAAGATCAACGTCATCAAGGTAGTGCGCGAGATTACCCAGCTCGGTCTCGCGGATGCGAAGAAGCTCGTAGAGAGCGCACCCAAGGCCCTGAAGGAAGCGGTCTCCAAGGAGGAAGCCGAAGAGCTCAAGAAGAAGTTGGAAGAAGCTGGCGCTTCGGTCACCATCAAGTGAGGATTCCATTCAGCTCGTGTTCGCCCGGACACAAGCCACTGCAATCAGCTCGCGACCCGGCTCGCTGCAAGGGCAAGCTACGCCCTTCCGCGCGCCGTTCGCCCGATCCCTCATGCGTGTCGGGGCTATCGGCGCCCAGTCCTCGCCGAAACACACGAGTTGTTCTTCCGCGGGCCCTAAGCCGGCAAGGCCCCGATGGACTCGCAGCATGCCCAGCTAACAGCCGGCCGTAAGGAACGCAGCGATGGCCACCGCGATACAGAGCAATTTCCGGATACGTCACAGCTTCGGCAAGATCAGCCGGATCATCGAGATTCCTAATCTCATCGACATCCAGAAGAAGTCCTACGACCAGTTTCTGCAGTCCGAGATTCCCCCCTCGGCGCGCGAAGAGATCGGGCTCCAGGGGGTCTTTCGCAGCGTGTTCCCGATCAAGGATTTCAACGGCACGAGCGAGTTGGAATTCGTCTCGTATACGCTCGAACGGCCCAAGTACGACGTCGACGAGTGCCGGCAGCGTGGCATGACGTACGCCGCACCCATCAAAGTAACCATCCAGCTCATCATCTACGACACCGGGGGTGATGCGAGCGACCGTGTCGTGCGGGATATCAAGGAGCAGGAGGTGTACTTTGGCGAAATACCGTTGATGACGGACAACGGCACGTTCGTCATCAACGGCACCGAGCGCGTTGTCGTTAGCCAGCTGCATCGCAGTCCGGGTGTGTTCTTCGACCACGACAAAGGCAAGACCCACTCGTCCGGAAAGCTGCTCTACCAAGCGCGAGTCATTCCTTACCGTGGATCCTGGCTCGACTTCGAGTTCGACCCCAAGGACTTGATCTTCGCGCGCATCGATCGCCGCCGCAAGATGCACGCCACCGTCCTGCTCAAGGCGCTAGGCCTCTCCACCCAGGAGCTGCTTTCGTTCTTCTATGATACGGAAACCATCTATCTCGAATCTGGCAAGAAGGTCTCCAAATCCATCCAGTACGGGCTGCTTCCGGGTCAGCGCGCCACGCGAGATATCAAGGTCGGAAGCGAGATCGTAGTCCGCAAGAACCGCAAGTTCACACGAGCCGCAATCCGCAAGCTGCAGGAGGCTGGCTTGGACCGGCTGCCTCTCGATGTCAGCGAGCTGAACGGAAAAGTAAGCGCCCAGGATGTGCTCGATGAACAGACGGGGGAGGTGTTGCTTGCGGTCAACGAAGAGCTGAGCGAGGAGAAGCTGGAAGCTCTACGCAAGGCCAAGATTCACTCGTTCAATATACTCTTCATCGACGGGCTGAACGTTGGAAGCTACCTGCGCGACACACTGATAGCCGACAAGATTCAGACGCGCGACGAGGCAATTCTAGAAATCTACCGCCGCCTGCGGCCCGGCGACCCGCCCACCCTGGACACGGCGAAATCGCTGTTCAACAACCTCTTCTTCAATCCGGAGCGTTACGATCTGTCGCGTGTGGGACGGCTGAAGCTCAACTACAAGTTTTACGCCGAAGCAGCGGAAAAGCCGGGGCTCGACGTCACCGTGCTTGCACATAGGGACATTCTCGAGACGATCAAGCATCTCATTTTCCTGAAGAACACCCGAGGCGCGGTGGACGATATCGACCACCTCGGGAATCGTCGCGTGCGCGCGGTCGGCGAACGGATGGAGAATCAGTACCGGATCGGGTTGGTCCGCATGGAACGCGCCATCAAGGAGCGCATGAGCATGTCCCAAGAGCTCGAAACGCTCATGCCGCACGACCTGATCAACGCCAAGCCGGTCAGCGCGGTCGTAAAGGAGTACTTTGGGTCGAGCCAGCTGTCCCAGTTCATGGATCAGACCAACCCGCTGAGCGAGGTGACCCACAAGCGCCGCTTGAGCGCCTTGGGTCCCGGCGGGTTGACTCGCGAGCGAGCCGGATTCGAGGTGCGGGACGTACACGCGACGCACTACGGGCGCATTTGTCCGATCGAGACACCCGAGGGACCGAACATCGGCCTCATAGCCTCGCTGTCGACGTATGCCCGGGTCAACGAGTACGGCTTCGTGGAGACCCCCTACCGAAAGGTCGAGGAAGGCAAGGTTACCCAGGAGGTCCGTTGGTACAGCGCACTCGAGGAAGAGAACCACTATATTGCGCAGGCAAACGCGGCGATAGCCGAGCAATCCGGGAAGCTGACCGACAGTCTTGTGAGCGCTCGCTACAACGGTGATGTCGTGATGGTTCCACCGGAGACAATCACCATGATGGATGTGTCGCCCAATCAGCTCGTTTCGGTGGCTGCCTCGCTGATACCTTTCTTGGAGCATGACGACGCGAATCGCGCGTTGATGGGGTCCAACATGCAGCGGCAGGCCGTGCCCCTGCTCGATACCCGCGCGCCCCTGGTTGGCACCGGCCTGGAGGCAAAGGTCGCGCGCGACTCCGGGGCCTGCACGGTCGCCAAGCGTGAGGGAGTGGTCGAAGCGGTCGACGCAGCACGTATCGTGGTGCGGGCAGAAGGCAAGGAAGGCGCTTTTCCGGACATCTATCGGCTCGGCAAGTTCACGCGCTCCAACCAGAACACGTGCTACAACCAGAAGCCCATCGTACGGGCGGGCGATCGTGTCAAGGCGGGCGACGTGCTGGCCGACGGTCCCGCCATGGAGCGTGGTGAGCTCGCGCTCGGCAAGAACGTCGTCGTGGCATTCATGCCCTGGGGTGGATACAATTTCGAGGATTCAATCCTGATTTCCGAGCGCGTCGTCAAGGAGGATATCTTCACCTCCGTTCACATCGAGGAGTTCGAATGTGTAGCGAGGGACACGAAGCTAGGAAAAGAAGAGATCACTCGCGACATTCCCAACGTAGGTGAGGAAGCCCTCAAGGATATCGACGAGTCCGGCATCGTGCGGATCGGCGCGGAGGTGAGCCCGGGCGACGTGTTGGTCGGCAAGATCACTCCCAAGGGCGAGACGCAGCTCACTCCCGAGGAAAAGCTGCTACGTGCGATTTTCGGGGAGAAGGCGGGAGACGTTCGGGATAGCTCCTTGAGGGTCCCGCCCGGCGTAGCCGGCATAGTGATCAATGCACGGGTCTTTACTCGCAAGGGCACCGAGAAGGACGAGCGAGCGAAGCAGATCGAAGAGGATGAGCGCGCCAAATTCGAAAAGGACATGGCCGATGAGATCAAGATCTTTCGCGAGTCTGCATACGGCCGGATACGTAAGCTCCTGGTTGACAATAAGACCACCGCGAAGCTCGTTGATGACAGCGGCAGGGTGCTGCTCGCGAAGGGAACGATTCTGACGCAGGAGGGGCTGAATGCGATCTTGCGCAAGTACTGGGGGCAGATCGAAGTCGAGAAGCACGGCGAGGAGCTGAGGACGATCACCGAGCGCCTTGGGCGTCAGATCGCTTCGATCGAAGAGCGGTTTCAGGAAAAGATCGGCAAGCTCTCGAAGGGCGATGAGCTGCCGCCCGGTGTGATCAAGATGGTGAAGGTCTATATCGCCATCAAACGGAAGCTGCAGGTGGGAGACAAGATGGCCGGGCGGCACGGTAACAAGGGCGTAGTAAGTCGTATTCT
>JAKSBK010000185.1 GCA_022361155.1 Pseudomonadota bacterium | reverse complement strand
GCTGCGCTTTGCGGCTTCGTGCCCCTAGTGTCTTTTAGGCCTGGTGCGATGGGAGGGGGTGACGCGAAGCTCGTTGCGGCACTAGGTGCCAGCGTCGGTATCCAGCACGGTCTGGAAATCCAGTGCGTGTCGGTGGCTCTGGCGGCCATGTACGGCCTGGCCCTGCTCGCCTTTCGCGGACAACTCCTCAGCGCCCTGGGCGGCATCGTGTTGCGTCCCGTGTTGCTGCTCGTGTGCCCGCAACGGCTACCGGCGCGACGCGCAGTTGCACCGCTCAGTCTGCGCCTTGGGGTTCCAATCTTGGTGGCCACCGTGCTCGTGCTCGCAGCACATGGATCGGTGCCCGACCACATCCTGTGAGGACCAGCGTGCCGTACGAACGTGCCCCAGCAGCTCCGCAGGCACGCGCGCAGCGCGGCATCGACACCGTTCCCAAGCAGGCACACCGGAAGCTGGGGACGTGCGCGCGCGGCTTGCGCCTGGCGATCCGCCGAAGCTCGGAGCCCATGAACGAGTCCGGATCGAACTCCCGGCAAGGAGCACAACGCTCCTGGTACCGCAACAGCGAAGGGAGCGTCTGCGTGGAATTCGCGATCGTCCTCATCCCCCTTTTGTTGTTCGTGATGGGCATCGCCCAGCTCTGCTTGCTCTACGCAGCAAAACTGGTGGTGCAGCACGCCGCGACCACCGCAGCGCGAGCAGCCATCGTGGTGCTGGACGACGAACCTAAGCGCTACGGCGGGACGCCCCGAGGGACACTCGAAGCTTCTGCAACAATCCGGTCCGAGCCTCGAGGAGGAAAACCGGGCGAAGCGAAATCGCTAACGAGCCTGCTCCGGGACGGCCTTGCAACCGGTAGGGGACGCCGGAGCGCCATCCAGCACGCCGCACACCTACCCTTGCTGTCGATTGCTCCGGATTACCGTCGGATTCTCACCGATCGTCATCGCAGCGTCCGAGCTGCCATCGGTGACCACGGCTCGACGCGACTGGTCGGCAGCATGCTCTATAACCGCGCCGCTGCTGCGGTCACCTTCCCGAATCGTCCTTCGGCTTCGGATTTTCACGGGCTTAGCTACGGTCCCAGCGACGAGGTCACCGTGCGGGTAACGCTTCTCTTTCCGTGCGTAGTGCCGCTGGCCTCCGCGTTTGTCTGCACCGAGGGACGCCGACTGCTTGCGGACTCAGCACGCGGCGCGTCGGGCCTGGCTTCGCCGAACACCGGCACCGGCGGCCGGCGCAACTCGGGCTCAGGCTCTTCAGCGTCAGGCTCGGCTCTAGCTTGGCAAAGCATGAAGGAGCTCAAGCGAGTCTTGTCGCCGGCGCTGCTGACCCCACTGCTCACCTCTGGCAGGCGTTTCGCGATCCTGCGCGCGGAGGCGACCCTTCCGAATCAGGGAGCGAGCTATGCGCGCTAGTGCTCGCGGCCGGATACCGGACGGGAATTGTCTGACCGATCAGCGCGGCGCGATCGCCTTTGCCGCAGTCTTTCTCGTGCCTCTCATGGTGGGGATGCTCTACCACGTGATCGGCATTGGGAACGTGATCTTTTTTCGAGAGCGCCTGCAAGACGCGGCCGATGCCGCAGCGTTTTCCTCTGCCGTGACCCACGCGCGAGGCATGAACCTGCTCGCGCTGGTCAATCTGGTCATGGCGGCGCTGATGGCGGTGCTGGTAGCTCTGAGACTGGCATCGGCATTGATCATTGCCGGCATCGCCATTTGCCTCGCGCTAGCTTGGCCCACCGCAGGCAGTTCGCTCGCGGCAGTGCCGAAGCTCCGCGTGGCCCAGCAGCAGACCGAGACCGCGTTTCAGCGCGTCAAGAAGATCGTCGACCCCATGCTCGAAGCGCTCAACCGAACGGCGACCTTCGTTCGCTACGCCACGCCCGTCACGGCGGAGCTGCGCGTCGTCAACGACGTAGTGGCACACTATGGAGACCAGGCAAGGCTCGGATTCGCGCTGCCTGCCAGCGCCGCCTTGCCGAGCGAGGATGGGGATTTCGCACAATTGTGCGGTAAAGCGGGCGAGCAGGTCGGTAACCTGGCCATGATGCCGCTCGACGGCGTCATGCCCGCGACCGTCAAGCGGCTGGTAGGTAAGGGCCTCAATCGGCTTGCGCACTCCATGTCCACCTGGTTCTGCGGCGAGTCCGGCGATCCGCCTCGCATCGAGCTGGCGCATCGATACCCGGCGAAACTGCCCAGGTTGCACAGCACCGAACGCTGCCTGAGCGCCCAGCTGGCGAGCCAGCAAGGGAGGGCGGCCAACACCGGGCGCTTGTGCGATCGCGCGCAAGCCGACATGAAGGCGGCCGCTGTCAATGAGCGTACTGGATTGTGTCAGGGCACCGGGGGCTGTGAGCGCAACGGCCCCTACAACGAACGCTTGGCGCTGGCGCGAACTCAATGCGACCCGACTCGCAACGAGGGGCTGTTTGACTTCGAGTGGCAAGAGCAAAGCATGGCAGTGGACTACGTGTGGGACCCTGCCAGCCGAAGATGGCGGGAGCGCGAGCGTAGCAAGCTCGGACTGCCCCGCCGGGTGACACGCAGCAACGGCGACGGTACGCCGCCGTGCGGCAAGGGAGGTAGCATCTCCGGGCATTGGCAGACCGCCCTGGAACGACCTGTTTGTTCGAACCGCCCTCGTCCGCCCGACCCCCCTGGTGGCTCAGCGATCACGGGCTGGGTCACGAAGCGACAGCGTTACACCGACGTGGTCCACGTCCTGGGTTGCTCGCGGTGGGAGAAGGGACCCAGCACCGTTCCTGCCCGAGGTAAACGCCACCAGCCCAGGCGGAGCTCGACACTACGCTGCGACGGCAAGAAAACCAAGAAAGCACCCCAACGGATGCTGCCGGGTATCGAGCTCGGCGGCGACAGGTTCCAGCAGCGGGCGGTCGTGATCGCCAGCAAGACCCCGGCTTGGGCTCGAAGCATCCTGCAGCTGGCAACCTGGAGGCAGGACAAGAAAGCATCGCCTCCTACCGCCGGCGTCTACTTCGCCCAGGCCGAATACTACTACGCTGGCGCGGAGCCTCGGGAAAGCTGGCTCTGGCATATGAAGTGGCGGGCACGCCTCAGGCGCTTTCGCCTGCCGGACCCCACAGCCGGTAGGCGCCAAGGCCGTCCTAACGGCCGAAGCAGTGCCACGCACGCGGGATCACGCTGCGCAGGCATGAGCCCAGCGAGCTCCCCGCTCGATGCTTGCCTGAGAAGCGGCAGCCATCCGGATCCGGCGGGCGTAGGAAACTCGACAAGCCTTGGCAACAACAACGCTGGACGACCGAGAATGTGTCATGGGGCGCTCGACACGCTCGCGGCACTGCAAGGGCTTGTCTTGCACTAGAACTGGACTCGAGGTCGCGCCTTGAACCGCCAGCTTTCGCGTGGATTTCGCTTCACCAAGAGTGCTGAACTCGAGACTAGCTCCTCACTACGGAACTTCATGACCAACACCCGTCGCACGATCGCAAGGAGGCGCACCAGAATAGACGATCCAGACCGGGCGTGTGAGCGGAGCGCGATCGGGAGCGCGCCTGGAGAAAAAGCCGCAGGAATGGCAGCGCTATTTCGAGGTTTTTTTCGAGGACGTAAGCCGTGAGCGCGCCCGCCGCGGTAGCGTCTATTCTGGCGCGCCTCCTAAGCGTTCAGGTCCCAGCAAGCCGGGTTTTCAGGCGTTTTTCTGGGCGAGTGCACCCGCAGGAGTCGCCCGAGGAGTACCAAGGCACTTCGCAGGGCAGCGACGAGGACGTAAACCGCCCAGAAAGGCGCCCGGGAAGCCGTCGCGGAAGCGAAGACCCCGGTGAACGGTTACGCACGATCTCATCCGAGCGGCCAGCCTGTCCGCCCATGGACAAGGACGCAACGGATCGCCGCTCTTGGGATGGACGGATGGAGGGCCGATGCGAATTGCGCACCGACACGCGGGGTGTCGCGTCCCTTGAGGCCGCGCTGATCCTCTGCATGTTGATGGTGATCTGGCTCGGAATCGCCCATTTCGCTCGCGCGCACGAGGCGCGGCAACTTGCGCTCACCACAGCTCGTAGCTGCGCTTGGAGCTATTCCAATAGGGGCTGCGTAGGACCGGCACCGCCGCAGTGTCAGGCCACAACCAAAGGAGCTCCCAAGGCCGCAGGCTGGAGCCGCACAGGCCCCGCGCTCGCTTCCAGCCAGTTGAACGAATCGCTGCTGCTGGGGGCCAGCGTCACGGTGGCGGGCGAGCACGATATCCCACAACCACGCCTCTTCGGCGGCGGCCTGCTCGAGATCAAGGGCCGCTATTACGTATCCTGCAACGAGCGGGAGCAAACGCTGGCTCAGATCGCGAAACGAGGCTTTGAATCCCTTTCGGCCGTTTTCTAGTCTCAAGGAGGCGCCCGTCGCGCCTTTTCGCAGGCGACTGACCGTCGCCGATTCGGAGCAGTGGTTTGGCAGCACCTCCCAAGACCCCCAGCGAACACGGAGCAAGCATGCTGAAACGGATGCACGAGCCCGCTCTCACGCAACCGCCAAGGCGTCGGGTCAAAATGGCGTTGCCATTACGATCCACCCCACCTAGACGCCGATCTGGCGAAGCTACTGTGACCCGATCATCACGCCCGCGGCAACGCAAACGGTTTGCGGGAACCCTGCGTGTGATCGTGATGTCGGGTGCAGTCACGGCGGCAACGGCAACGTGGCTCGTCAACGCGGCCTGGGTGCGAGCACAGGAGCTGTTGGCGGCTACGGGTGACCAGCTGATGCACTACGCCGGCGCAACCCAACAAGACGGCGAGCGCACCGTGCACCTCAACGGCTCGACGCTGAGGCTTCGCACCGGGACGACGACCACGCATATCAAAGAGCTTCTCGACGTGTTTCACGCACGCTGCCGCCAGCGCAACGGTCGTTTTGCGCAGCAGCTGCAGGAGCTGCAAGGGACCCGCGCTGCCCACGTCCCGGCCTCGGCCCGGAGCTGGCCCTTCGCGGACGGCGTACTGAGATTGGAAGCCGCGTCGGAGGGGTTCGTTGCGTGCCTCGACGCCGGCGGCGGACGGGTCACCGTTCCAGAGCTGCTGCGGCGCTTTGGAGCGCTGGCGGCAACAGGTGATCTGTCCCAACTCGGCCATCTGCGCTACGTGCGGGCGCGACGCGGGGGGGACTCCACGACGTTCGTAGCCCTTTGGACCGACGGTCCCATGAACCTGGCGTCGATGTTCCCAAACGAGGGTGACGCACCCGGACAGGACCTGCGGGGCCTGCCCCGCCCCGGGGGTTCCAGGCGACTGCTTTCCTTTTGGGAGCAGGACCAAGCTCCGTGGCTTGGGATGTATGCAAGCCCCTTGGGACGCCAACAGTTGCTCGAGAAGTACCTGGTGCAACTAGGCGAAGCCGGGTGGACGCCCTCGCAGCAGAAGCTGCTGCAGCCGACCGGAGGCTTCGTGGTCGGCCGTCACGGTGCTCTCGCTGCCGTGGCCGCTGCAGGCGGGCCGGATGCAACACTGGTCACCGTCTCGCTACTTCGGTGAAGAAGGAGCGATTCGCGGTAACCGTTCACCGGGGTGTTCGCCTCGACGACGACTTCCCAGGCGGCTTTTTTCCGGCTTTTGTCCTCGGCCTCGCCCTGCGCTGCAGCTGATTCCAACCGCAGCCGAGCAGTACACCTCGGGCGATTCCTGCGGGCGCGCTCGCCCGGAAAACCGCCTGAAAACCCGAATTCCAGGGGCCTGAACGATTACGATTCGCGCAACCTGCCACGCTGGCGATCGATAACGCAGACGTGGAAACGTCAAACGGCACGAACAAATCGGATCCGGGGGGGCAGCGACGCGCCTTTGTTGTGGCGGTGCTTGCCGCACTGCTGGGCATCGCGCTCATGACCGTCTACATGCGGAAGTTTGAACGCGAAACCTCGGGAGGACCCCGCGTGGATGTGCTGAGCGCGCTTCGCAACATCGCTCCCGGAACACCGGTCGACCACAGCGTGCTGGGGGTGCGTCAGATTCCCCAGGCATATCTGGAAGCGCGACACATACCCGCAGCAGATGTGGACGCTATTGTAGGCGTGCGCGTGGTGACCGCGCTTTCGAGCGGCGATTCCCTGCTCTGGACCGATATCGCCAAAGGGCAGTCCGGGACGCGCACGCTGGCCGCCCTAGTACAGCCGGGAATGCGGGCCGTCACCATTCGAGTAGCCAATGGCAGTGCACTCGGCAACATGCTGCGGCCGGGGGATCGCGTCGATGTGCTCTACAGCTCAACCAAACCGGCTGCGAATGCCACACACACCATCCTGCAGAGCATGCTGCTGCTCAGCGTGGGTGGCCGCATCGAGGGAGATACCGGCTGCAAGTCAGGTTGGGGCCTTGGAAGCGAGGTCACCCTGAGCGCGAGCCCGCAGCACGCTCAGCTCCTGACGCACGCGCAGCAGCACGGAGTCCTGACGCTGGTGCTGCGCAACCACGACGACGTAGTTCACCTGAAGCAACTGCCTGCGAGCGGCGTGAAACAACTCCAGCGGGTTCATGCCCCACCAAGCCTGTACCGCCAGCTGCAGCGGGCCTTGGCTCGCCCGCTCGACGGCGCGCAAACACCCAACCGGGAGATCGAGCATGTTCAATAGGGAGCGTTTCAGATCACTTGCGTTCGGCTGCGTGTTGGCCGCTTCGAGCACCGCATCGGTTCTGGCGCAAGCACCCGCAGAGCGGCGGGAGCTTGACTTGAAGGTTGGCGAGCAACGCGTGCTGCCTAGCGAAGGCGTTCGAAGCTACTCCGAAGGCATAGAGGGCATCGTCGATGTCCGGCTCACGCGTGACGCGTCCCAGTTCGTCTTGGTCGGGATGCAGCCCGGGCGGACCACATTGTTGTTCATCATGAACAACGGCAGTGAAAAGCACTACCACATCACCGTCGGATCACCCCAAGAAAGCCCGCTGCTGTCAGAGGGAGATTCCGAGTCGCTCCTCAAACGCGACAACGTTCGCCTCGATTTCTACTTCGTCCAGCTCAACCGAAGTGACCACTCGAAGCTGGGCGTCGCCTGGCCCGGGAGCATTGGAGGTGCTGGCTTGAACGCGTCGTTCGACTTCAAGACGGGCGCACTGCAAAGCGCCAACGCTTCGCTCATGGGCCAGGTGCTTCCGCGTCTCGATCTGGCCGAAGCGAGCGGTTGGGCAAAAGTCATGAAGCATGCGGCCGTGGTTACCGCGAATCGCTCGGAAGGCACCTATTCGGGTGGAGGCGAGATCAACCTTCCGATCCAGGGTGCGCTTACCGCCGACGTGGAGCAGATCAGGTTCGGGAGCACCATCAAGGTGGTGCCACGCTACGATCGCGACCTGGGACGCATCGAGCTCCAGATCGAAGCGGACATCTCGGAGCTCAGCAGCGACGAGGGGACCGGAATCCCGGGCCGGCTGACCTCGAACTTGAGCACCGTCGTCAACATGGAGCTAGGTCAAGCTCTTGTGTTGGCCGGCCTTCGTGCACACCACGAGAGCAAGTCGCGAGACGGCCTGCCATTCCTTAGCCGCATTCCCATCCTTGGCGCGCTCTTTGGCTCGCGTGCATCTCGAACTCAGCAGGTCGAGAATCTGATTGTGGTCATTCCGACCGTAGTGGAGGCGGTGCCACCTCGAGCCCGCAGGTTGGTCCACGAGGCCCTCGAGAGCTTCCGCAGGTTCGCGGGCGACCTCGAGCAGCCGCAGCTCCCTACCGACCATAAACGCAGCCGCATACGAGGGACTGGAAAATGAGCGTGCCACACGTCCTCATCCGGATAAAGCAGATCGAGTCGGACAAGCAGGAGCGCGACCTACGCCTGCAAGGCTCGGACTTCATCTACTTCGGTCGCGATCCGAAATGCGGCGTAGTGCTCGACTGCCCGTCGGTTTCCCGCCGACACGCCTCGATCGAGATCGTAGGCGAGCAGCTCCGTGTAAGCGACAGCTCTGCCAACGGCACGCGAATTGGGACAGACGGGGCAGACGAGCTGCACCACGAGAGTCGCCTTGTGGGACCCGAGGTGACGTTGACGATTGGCCCCTACGAAGTCACCGTCGCTCGTGGTGATGAACCGAAGCCTGCCTGCGGCTCCCGATCCGCCACCCCGGGACTCGACGCGCCCGAACGACGGAAGCTGCGTCGCCTGCTGCTCGAGCGCGTCGATCCGCGAAGCTTCGAGCTGCGAGGTCCGAGCGGTGATGAGCTGCGATCCGAGGTGCGTGCCGCGCTCTCCGAATTGGTGGCGGCGCACTGCGCCCACGTCCCCACGGCGGGGCACGCGCGTCTGGTGGACGAGCTGTGCAACGAGGTTCTAGGGCTCGGGCCGCTCGAGCCGCTACTCGATGATCCGGGGGTCTCGGAGATCATGGTGACCGATCCCAGGACGATCTTCGTGGAGCGCGATGGACGTGTCGAGCGAACCGACTTGACCTTCACGGACGACGAAGCCGTGCGCGCGGTCATCGAGCGCATCGTGACCCCGCTCGGGAGACGAATCGACGAATCCTCGCCCATTCAGGACGCGCGGCTGTCAGATGGATCGAGAGTCAACGCGGTCATTCCGCCACTCGCAATAAGAGGGCCCTGCATCACGATCCGCAAGTTCGCAAAGGAAGCGATCACCTTCGAGAGACTGCTCGAGTTGGGTGCGCTCGACTCACGTATGCTCAAGTTTCTCAGGCGAGTGGTGCGAGCCCGCAAGAATCTGGTGATCTCGGGAGGGACAGGGAGCGGCAAGACAACGCTCCTCAACCTCCTGTCGGGGCTGATTCCGAAGCAGGAACGGATCGTCACGGTCGAAGACGCAGCAGAGTTGAGCCTGGCACAACCGCACGTGGTCTCTTTGGAGTCGAGGCCGGCCAACATGGAAGGCAAGGGCGCGTGCACGATTCGCGATCTCGTGCGCAACGCGCTTCGAATGCGGCCTGACCGCATCATCGTGGGGGAATGCCGGGGAGGTGAAGCGCTCGACATGCTTCAGGCGATGAATACGGGGCATGAGGGATCGATGACGACCGTACACGCGAACAGCCCACACGAGGCCGTCGCACGACTCGAGACACTGTGCCTCATGTCGGGAGTCGATCTGCCGGCGCGCGCCATTCGCCTGCAGCTGGCGGCGAGTCTCCACGTTATCGTGCAACAAGCACGCTTCGCCGATGGCTCGCGGCGCATCACCAGCATCAGCGAGGTGGTCGCTTCAGAGCATGAGGGACTGGAAGTCAGAGAGCTGCTTGGTTTTCGCCGCAGCGCCGCGCAGGACGACCAGCGCGTGCGCGGCGAGTTCTCCGCGAGCGGCTACCTGCCGACCTTCGCCAGCGAGCTATTCAACCAGGGGTTGGTTAGCGACGGGGAGCTGCTGTGACCTTGACGAATGCGCTCGCGGTGCTGGGACCCGCGATAGGCGGCGCTGGAGCGGCGGTCGCGTTGGTCCTGGCGCTGCTGTCGCCCCGTTTCGCTCCCGGCAGATGGTTGCGGGCTCGCGCGCACGCGCTCGACAACGAGCTTCGATTCCTACGCACGCGGGTAAAGGCACTCCAAGTCCTGGCCTTGGCTGGCTGCGGTTGTCTGTTCGTGTTTGGGCTCACCAGCCAAATCGATCTTCCGGCCCTGCTTCCTCTTGCAGCTGTTCCCTTTTGGCTGCCTGGCGTGGTGGTACGTGCGCTGCGCCGGAGGCGGGCCGAGCGCATTGAGGCCCAACTCGACGGCTGGCTGCTATGCCTGGCCAACGCGCTGCGAGCCAACCCGTCTTTGGCCGCGGCCCTCAGTGGCAGCGCAGGCGTCACCCGTGATCCGATGAGGGCCGAAATCGTCGAGCTGATCAAGGCGTACCGTCTCGGCACGCCTCTTGGCGAGGCGCTGCGCGAGCTCGCTGGGCGGGTCCCCAGCGCCACGCTCTCGATGACGCTGGCGGCGCTGCGCGTTGCAAGCAACAGTGGGGGAGAGCTGCCCAGGACCCTCGAAACGATGGCGGCGAGCCTGCGCGAGGCAGCGCGGCTCGAGGGAGTGCTCAAGAGCAAGACTGCCGAGGCTCGCGTGCAGGCGGTGGTGGTCGCTGTGTTGCCGTTCTTGGTGATGGCATTGCTGTACGTCCTTGCACCCCAACTGATTACGCCCCTGCTCGAAGACACCATGGGTCACCTCGTAATCGGGCTGGCACTCATTCTGTGGCTGGCTGCTGTACTCACAGCACGCAAGGTGCTCGCGACAGCGCTCTAGCACGACCATGAGCCTGACCATGGAGCGAGAACAGATGTACCGCCACGGAGCCGAGCTCCTGTTTTGTGCAGCCATTGCGATCGTGGTCTACCTGATGGTTCGCGCCGGACCGGTGGCGCGACCCCAGCGAGGTATCCGGGGAGCCCGCCGCGCCCAAGCGCTGGGTAAGGTCGGTTGGTTCTGGATCTACGAGCTACCGATACGATTCGGCGCCCGCTGGATCGCATTGCTTCCCATTGGATCGCTACGCGCAAGGGTCCAGTGCAAGCTGGAACGCGCTGGGGACTACCTAGGTTTGGACCCAGACGAGTACATCAGCTTCGTCCTGCTCGTGGGCTGCGGCTTGGCTCTTCCGACTTGGCTCCTGCTGGGCAGCATGGCCGCCGGCGTGGCGCTCACCGCGGGTCTCGTGCTGGTATCGGCCCATCTGTCTGATCTGGCGCGACGCAGAACGACCGGCATCGCTGGGGCCTTGCCCCAGGCGATCGATCTTCTCGTCATGTGCATGAGCGGTGGACTCGATTTCTCTGGAGCCCTGCGGTTGCTTGCACACGAGGCTTTGGAGCCCCGGACGCCGATCGGCGCGGAATTCGCTCGCATCGTCAAGGAAATCGAGCTGGGTCGCACGCGTCAGGAGGCTTTGCTCGTCTTCGAGCAACGAACGCCTTGCGTTGCCGTGCAGGAGTTTGTAGGCGCCGTGGTCCAGGCGCTGAACAAGGGTACGTCCCTCACGCAGGTCCTGCGCATTCAAGCACGCGTGCTGCGCATTAGGCGTTCGATCGCGGCGGAGGAAGCCGCGGCTCGTGCCGGTGCGCTCATGATGCTGCCGTTGATGCTGCTCATGGCCTCGACCATGGTCATTCTGTTCGGCGCGCTGCTCATCGATGCCTCGAACGCGGGGTTCTAATGGGCCGGGAGCTCCGAGACATGACAGGCGCAGACGCTCGTTTAGACGGTTCGGTCGATGAAGCTAGGGAGGCGCCGAAGCGCCCACTAAGGCAGGTGAACGATGCGTGGTAGGATGCAGGGTGCAGTAGCTTGTGTTGCGGTGTTGGGGTCGGTGGCCGCTGCGGCCGGCTTCTGGGGCTGGTCGCTCGACCAACGGAGCCCAGCACCAAACGGTCCGCCGCCACAGGCCCCGGAAAGTCCCTTCGCCGCCGTTAGCGACTGCGGCCATGACGGGACTCGGGCGGTAAGGCGAGCCTTGGGCGCCGAAGCGCAGGGGTCGAGCCTTGCCGAGCGCTACGCCTTCGATCCGGGAGATGGAGTCGATGCGGTGCGTCTGCTGTCCCTTGCGGAGCGCTGCTACGACGCTGCGGGGCGATCCGATGACGTTGCCAGGATGCGCAGATCACTGGCGCAGCTCGAAGCGATGGTTCTCGCGGACTACAAGCGCACGCTGTTGCGACTCCGCTACTTCCTGCGGCGAGGCCAGCACGCCCAGGCAAAGGCAGAGGCGCAGTCGCTGCGTCGGATGCTCCTGCATCGTTCTGGCATCTTTCGTGGCTGGTTGGATCGCATCGTCTCCAAATCGGCCAAACCTGCGCAACCCGCAACCTGAGCGGCCGAAAACACCTGGGACTCATCCAAGAACAACCTTCCCGTTTCGCCGGCTCCGACCACCGCTGGCTGTGTTGCTTCTCCTCGAAATACCACCACTATTCCTCCTCGTCGCGCCTTGCCAGCGGCGCCCGGCCCTCGCCGATCCGGAAAAGTTGTTCTTGGATGGGTCCTTGACGGAGACCGTGATGACACACTCACCGATTCCCCAGCTGCTATCGGCCGCCATTGCGAGCACGCTCCTTGGCTGCGTCGGGACGACGGTCCACAAACCACCGCAACCTGCAAAAACAGCAGCTCCCGCTTCGTTCGACGACGTCCGCAGCGACGCTCTGTACCGCCGGGGCATGCTCCTGGCTGGAACGGGTGATCTTGTCAGGGCCGAGCAATACCTGTCAGCCGCGATCGAACGAGGCTACCCTGCAGACAAGGCGCTTGCCGCGTTGCTCAGCGTATGCGTTCGCGCCGGACGGCTGCGCAGAGCGCTCATCCACGCCGAAGCGAGGATGCTCAACCAGCCGGACGCCCGGCACTTGCGTCTGCTGATCGCACACATCGCGCTCGCGTTGGGGCAGCGCCATCGAGCTCACCACGAGCTTGTGCGTTTGACGAGCGCGGGCACCGGTAGCGCTCAGGCCCATTACCTGTTGGGTACGGTTTTCTGCGATCGCCTGCCAAGTCTCGAAGCAGCCCATGCTCACCTGCGGGCCTACTTGAGGCTCGCCCCTCGAGGCAAGTACGTAGCCGACGCGCGCGCAAGGCTCGGCTCGCCCGACTTGCTCTGCGAGCGAAACGAAGGAACAGGGCATGCGTCCACGGAGAGTCCGATATGATCCCGACCGAAGTCTATACGAAGACCCTGATGTCGTTTCTGACGCCCATCCGGCTCCTGCTCGAAGCGCCGGACATCAGTGAGGTCATGATCAACGGCCCCGACGAGATCTTCGTGGAGCGCCAGGGCAAGCTCGAGCGCAGCGAGGCCAGATTCCCCTCTGAACAGGCTCTGGTAGCGGCGCTACGCTGCCTCGCCCAGTACGTCGGCCGGCCGCTGGACGCCGAGCATCCCATACTGGAGGCGCGCACGCCCGACGGCTCACGCGTGCAAGCCGTGCTCGCACCCGCCGCACCGAGCGGCCCGCTTGTTAGCATCCGCCGCTTCTCACCGGACATCGCGACTCCAGAGCAGCTCGTGGCAAGGGGCTCCCTGACCAACGAGGCGCTCGAGCTGCTCAGGGCCTGCGTGACGCGCCGCAAGAACCTGCTGGTGGCCGGTGGCGCGGGGTCCGGTAAGACCTCGCTGCTTGCCGCGATCTCGTCCTTGATCGCAAGCGACGAACGCGTCGTAGTGATCGAGGACGCTCACGAGCTGCGCTTGAACGGCGAGCACGTAGTGCATCTCGAGGCCCAGCCGGGAGACCAGCGCAGCCGCGGTGCCGTAAGCCTGCGAACCCTCTTTCGTGCGACGCTGCGGCTACGGCCCGATCGTATCGTCATCGGAGAAGTGCGTGGTGCCGAGGCCCTCGATTTGGTGCAGGCGATGACGTCGGGACACGCCGGCTGCCTGTCTACCATCCACGCCTCGCACCCGGAAGACGCGCTGGGGCGCTTGGAGACCCTGGCGTTGATGGGATGCACGGAGCTGCCCCTGTTCGCCCTGCGAGCACAGATCGTGTCGGCAGTTGACGCGATCGTGCAGACTCGGCGGCTCTCCGATGGAAGGCGCATCATCAGCCACATCAGCGAAGTCTGTGACCTGTGTCCACAGCGAGGGTATCGGGTGCGTCCGTTGTTCGTTCACGAGCTCGCAGGCGACGAGGGTCCCATGACCTTCGCCAAGCCCCGGGTAGCGCAAGCCCCGCATGGCGCAGCCTGCGCAGATTCGTCAGGCGTTCATCCGCCGAACTCAACCGATTCGTCGAACGCGAGGAGACTCGAGCCATGACTGCCCCTGATCAGCTTCCGACCCGGCTGCTGCGTGCCTCACCTCAACGGGGGGACTCGGGTCATGCGTCCCCAGACCGCGTCGATCAGGGACTCCGCGCGCGTCCTTCGGGCCGGAAACGCGTGCTTGGATCGTCTGTGGCGAAAACCCGCGTGCAGTCGAGACACCGCGGGAACAGTCACCACGACGCTGCCAGCTGCCAGGCACCTGTGCGAGCGAGGCTGGCCAGTGACATCTCCCGGCACTGCAGCACCGACGCAGCCCTCGGAGTCGTACCCCTGCCGAACGGCCGCAGCGCTCAGAAAGAGCATCGGAATCGCTCGGCCGAAGGCGTGAGGGTTGGCGATGCGTGCGGACCCAGATTCCGATTGCGAAGCGCCCCACCTGGCTCCACCCGCTGCGCCCTGGCAGCCACCGTGCCGGCGATCTCAGGACAGCAGCTCGAGCTCGGTGGGACGCAGGCATCCTCGCCCACTACCGCTCACTCGGATCGGACACAGCGCTCGGAGCAACGAACCGCGACTCCTCGTGCGGCCCCTCCGCCTGCCAGTATCGGCGAGCCCCAACCGCGGCGGTCGCACGCGCCTAGGCGTCGTGGGTTGCTGACCGCGTCGCTTTGTGTTGCGATGATGGCGTGCTCACTATGGCTGGGCACCGCGGGGACGCGGGCGGTGCTTGCGTGGCGCCAGCCGCAACCCGCCGCTCCGCTCCTGGCTGCCGGCCCCGCCGAAGACGAGCGTCCAGAAGCCAGGGCGACCCCGACGAGCCCTGTTAGTGTCAAGGCGACGACGGTCGACCCGGAAGATCACGCAGCGTCTAGCGAGACGGACGGCGTCGCACGAGCCGTCGCCACGGCCGGGCCTGCCGGCAACGCCAGCAGCGCCGCTCGCACGCGCGAGATCGCTGAACTGCAAGGCCGTGCCGCCAAGCTGCTGTTTGCGGCTGACTACGCGGCAGCGCTTGATGCCTATCGCGCGCTGTCCCGTCTTGCTCCGGAACAGCAGGTCTACGACACGATCATCCGAGCACTGCAGCGCAGGGAGTTGCAGCAATGACCGTCCTCCGCCAATCCCAGACCAGACGCAGGGTCAAAGCAGCATTGCTGACCCGACACCCAACCGCCCAGCCAGCGGATCGGACCTATGAGGGTTTGGCGTTCCTCATGACCCTGCTACAGTTGGCCTGCGCCCCAGCCGAGCCAGAGCGTTTCTCGGTGGAAATCTCCGCTACGAACGACGAGCTCACACCCGTGGCCGGCGTAGAGGTAGTCTTGGGCGACGCGAGCATTCTAGCTACCGACGCCACCGGGCGGACAACCGCGGAGGTGGTTGGCGGGGAGGGTGACCAAGTCGCGGTTCATGCGGTCTGTCCGGAGGGCCACGGTTCCGCTCAAGTTGAGGACTCGTTCCGCCTCCGACGCATGAGCAGCCTGAATGATGCGCGCAAGCGGGTGCCCCTTGCGATTCCGATCCGCTGCCCGCGCAACCGCTTGGATGTGGCCCTCGTTGTAAGCTCGGGCGTCGCGGCGATTCCGGTACGCGTCGACGGCCAAACCCGCGGGCTGACCGATGAGAGGGGTTTCGCTCATGTGGGGCTCAGCGTCCCCAGCGGAGCGAGAGTCCAGGTTGAGCTCGACACGCGCGGCCGGCCCCAACTGCGTCCCATCAACCCGGAGCGCACATTCCTCGTAACGACGCAATCGACGCTGCTCGTTCACTCGCAACAACTGACAAAGAAGCGCCTCAAGCGTGCAAGGCGCAAGCCAGCGCGCAAGCCGCCATCGCACCAAACGCGGGCGCCCAAACTACGCCGACCGTATCGCATCGGTTCCGGCGACACTACGACCGAGGCCGCTTCCAGCGGTCCCGTTCGCCTGCTGCAAGCCAATCCGTTCTGAACGGCGGCTGGCCGGCGCGTCGTCTGAGCGCATTGACCGCTCGCAGGAGCGGAGGCCAGGCGATCAGCCGGCGCTGCGCCCGCCGCTTGCCCGGGAAGTCCAACAAGAGCGTCGCGATGAGAATGGTGACGAGTCCTTGCCCCGGCAGCACCAACATCGCGATCCCGGCCGCCAGCAGCAACAGTCCCAACAGATTCTTGGTGATAGCCCACAGAACAGCTCCTGGACCGCGACCAGAGCGCCGCCCATGGCGAACAAAGTAGTCGGCCGGCATGCGCGCGAGTATCCATGGAACAGCCAGTGCGCTAAGCGCGAGCAACACCACGGACGCGAATGCCAGGGCCGACCAGACCCGGGTGTCGGTAAGCAAGCTGCCAGCAGTTCTTGCCCAGGTGGTGTCCTGCATCCGCAATCCCGCGCGCGACTCGCCGAGCCTTGGGGCCCGTCCAAGAATAACTGGTCGAGACCGGCCGCGCAGGCTGGATGCGATTCGCCGGCGCGCCCGGAGGAAAGACCGCAGCAATAGCAGCGCTATTGCGAGGATTTTTGCGAGGACGAAAGCCGCGAGCGCACCGCCCTGCACGGCCGCAGCCGATCGAGTTCTTCTTGGACGGGCCCTTGGCACCGCTCGCGCCATCGATCGCCGCGCGCACGGCGTTGCGACTCAAGGTGTAGGCTTGACAGTCCGCTATCGCCAGCTCATAGCCTGTGCTCCGATTGCCTGTCCACCTGCCAAAGCCACGCTGCCCCGCCAGGCAGGACCGCCGGAGGCCTGCGTTTCGATGCTGCATGGCACTAGTGCGGCCGCCGTTCAGGTTCGCTCTGTGCGCGCTGCTCGGCCTCGGTTGCGACCGTCAGCGCGAAGCAGCGCCGCGCGCGGCCAATCTCGTACTGATCGTCGTTGACACGCTGCGAAGAGACCACGTGTCTGCCTACCATCAGGGGGCAGATCCCGCTCCAGTCGCCACGCCACACATCGATGCGTTGGCTCAGCGCGGGGTGCTGTTCGAAAACGCTTACACGCACGCACCCATTACCGGTCCTAGCCACGCCAGCATGTTCACGTCGCTTTTGCCGCGCGACCACGGTGTGCACAACAACGGACAACGCTTGGCCGAACGCTTTGGCACGCTGGCTGAACGACTGCGACGGAGCAAGCGCCACACGGCGGCCTTCGTCAGCTTGCAGGCCCTTGCTGGCAAGTTCGGCTATGCGCAGGGCTTTGACCACTACCGGGACGATTTCGAGCACTTCTGGTGGAAGTCCGCTGGCGAGCTCAATGAGGCGCTGTTGCCCTGGATCTCCGAGCACGCCAGGTCACCGCTTTTTCTATGGGTTCACTACTCGGATCCACACGAGCCGTATGCACCGCCCGCCTGGTATCAGCGCATCGATTTGAAACTGCAAGGCTCGGCACTGCCCGGGTTCAGCGCCGACGGCCGGCCCGTGCGTCCGAAGCTGGCTCTCGCCAGCGGGAGGAACAAGCTCGAGTTCGTACACCGTGGCGACCGCGCTGTCCGGATCCGCTTCTGGCATCCTCCCCCGCAGACGAGCTTCAGCTTCGGAGGAGCGTGGACCGCTTCCAGTAACCAAGCCAAGCTGCTCCGGCCGGGCGCTCGCGCAACCCTGGTAGTGACGAACCACTCGACCAAACCCAGGGACGTGACCGTCAAGTTTCGTCCCGAGATCGTGCTCAACGCTCCAGACAAACGACGTGGCTATGCGGAAGAGGTCGGGTATGTAGATGCCGAGATTGGTCGCTTGTTCAAGGCACTAAAGAGGAACGACCTGTGGGCGAACACCCTGATCGTGCTCACCGCAGATCATGGGGAAGAGCTCGGCGAGCGGCGTGGCCGATTCGGCCACGTGCACAACCTACGGGAGATCTTGGTTCGGGTACCCTTGATCATGGCGTTCCCAGGTCGCTTGCCGGAGGGAGTGCGGGTTGAGGATCCCGTCGGTCACATCGCACTCGTGCCAACCGTGCTCGATCAGCTGGGCCTGCCGCAGCCGGACAAGGTACGCGGTCGCAAACTCTTCCCAACAGGCGAAATCGGCATGCGACCTGTTGTAGCCCAGACCTTCCGTCCCCAAGCACACTCCACGCGGCATGCGGTGCGGCTCGGTCGCTACAAGTACGTGCGAAACAAGACGAAAAACGGAGAGGCCTTGTTCGACCTGGCTCTGGATCCCGACGCGGTAACCAATCTGCTGAAGCTCGAGGGATCACGGCCGGGCGGCTGGCCGCGAATTCCACTCCGGCGCGCTCGGGCCGTCCTCGAAGGCATCCTGGCTTCGGACGCGCGATTCCCCGAGGCGGCTAGCGAGCGCGCCGAAATGTCCGAAGAAGACATCGAAGCACTCAGGGCGCTCGGCTACACGTTGTAGCCAAGCTCAGGCAAAGCTATGGCCAAGCTCAAGCAAAGCTACAGCCAAGCTAGGGCTGTTTCTGCGCCAAGGCGCCGTCGTTGACCGAACCCCGGGATGCATCCCGCAACCGCAGCGCCTCCCTGTGCCAGCGTTCTGCTCCATCAGCGTCCCCGGCCTCCGCCGCAAGTGCGGCAGCGTCGCTGAAACACCGCTCAGCTAGAGCAACGTCGTGCTCCGACAACGCGACTTCCGCCCGCAAGCCGGACACGCGCGCAGCAAGGTGGGACCCACCCACACCCCGAGCCAGCTTTTGCGCGCGCTCCAAGACGAGCCGTGCCGCCGATCGCTGCTCGTGCCGGCACAGGAACTGCGCGTGCTCGAGCAGCGCACGACCGCGCTGCGCCGGAGCAGCTTCCGCCTCGTGAAGCAACCGACAGGCAACCTGGAACCCGCTGTCCGCTCCGTCCAAATCGTCGCTTGCGATGCGCAGCTTCGTGAGCTCCAACTGAGCCTCGGCTTGACCGATCTTATCGCCGTTGGCGGTAGCGATTTCCAGCGCTTGGCCCAAACGGCGACCGGCCTCGCGCTGCCGTCCCCGTTGCACGCCGATCCGCCCAAGCACACGCAGCATACGTGCCCGTTGCGAGCTATTCGGGGCCACCAATTCCAGTGTCTCGCGCAGCACACCGTCGGCTCTCACCAAGTCGCCTGTCTGTTCGAGCGCGATGGCGAGCTTCCGGCCGAAGGTCGCGATGGCTGCCTCGAAGGAAGCATCTCCCAGTCCGAGCATCTCCCGCCGCGCCAAGCCAAGGCCACGCTGAAATGACAGTATCGCGCTCTGTGGGTCACCTCGCCTGAGGGCCTCATCACCCACGCGCTCGGACAGCATCAAGGCGGTCATCAGCTCGTCGGCGTGAAAAGCGTGATCAGCACGCACCTCCAGCGGCGCACCGGTATCTACTGCGACCTGCAGCGCCCTTCCGTGCAACTCCCTGCGCGCTTGGGCAGGGATGGACGCGGCGACAAGGTCTCGGATAAAGGGGTGGGCAATCGATACCTCGTCATCCTTGTCGTCCATGCACACGAACCGGAGCGTCTTGAGCGTGCCAAGCGCCGACAGATCGTGCCTGTCCACGATCTGAGCCAAGGCGCTGCGCTGACAGCGCACCCCCAGCACCGCGGCCGCCTGCAGCACTCTACGAGAAGCGATGTCCAAGCGCTCGACGCGTTGCGCAACGACGTCAGCAAGCCGTGGAGGCACCGCGTCGCTGCTCTGGGTGCCTGTGGCGCTCAGCTCGCGCAACTGTTCGATGTACAATGGAGGCAGACGCGGCTGCGCCGCAAGTGCCTGCTCTACCGCCTGCTCTACCATGGAAGCGGAACCCGCACTCTGAGTAATCGACCAGAGCCGCAGCGCCTCGTCCGGCAAGAGGCCGTCGAGCGTGATCCGGAGGCTGCCCTCGGGAGCGTGCCCGCTGGGTGTGGGACCGGCTGTCACGACGAGCACGAACTTGTCGTCGATGAATCGGCCAAGCTGCAGCAGCACCTCGCCGGTCAGCCCGTCGCAGCGATGCAGATCGTCCAGGAGCAGAACGAAACGGTCGACCTTGGTGCGTTCGCCGGCGATGCGGAGACCCTCTGCAAGCGCCGCTGCCACCGCGCCGGCACGCGACATACGTTCGCTACCGACAAGTCCGGACGGGCAGCGTAGCTCGCACAGCCCCGCTCGGGCCAACGGCGGAAGACTGTGCTCCGACGGCAACGACTCCATGCTGTCGTCATCTCCGTCGACCAGCACCAGCAACAGATTCTTGACGGGTTCGTAGGGGACCAACGTCGCGCTCTGGTGAGGACCCGCCCCCACCACGAAGCACCCCTCGTCCGCCGCCCGGGCAGCGATTTCGGCAAGCATGCGTGTTTTGCCTACACCCGGCTCACCCTCCAATCGCAAATGGCTTACCCCTCGCGGCGGAGTCGCAAGCAGCTCCCGCACCTGTCTCATCTCGTTGTCTCGTCCCAGCAACGGCCCCGACGTGCCGCGCCAGCGGGGGACATAAGACATGCGTGGCCGCACGGAGGTGGGGCCCTGCGGCAACGATCCACCGCCCGCCTCGAGCTGATGCGGTGCGACCGGGGCCCCACACTCGCCGCAGAAGCGATGCCTGCGGGGCGTACGCGCGCCACAGGTTGGGCAGCGCACCTCCGAGCCTGTCAGAGGCTGCATCAAGGCAGACGCGCTGCGCAACGCGGCCGACATCTGCTCGGCACCCTGAAACCTGTCGTCGGCTTCCTTCTGGAGCGCGGTGAAAACGACATCGATGAGCGGCTTCGGGATATCCCGATGCGGACATAGCCTCCGCGGATCGGGCACGGGCTCGGTGATGTGCTTCAGCACCACCATCGTGGGCGTGTCGGCCTCAAACGGCAAGCGGCCGGTAAGCATCTCGAAGAGCAGTACACCTACCGCGTAGATATCGCCTCGCCCATCCACGCTCTGCCCGCGACCTTGCTCGGGCGCCATGTAATCCGGAGTACCACATACGAGGTTTGGCGCGGTGATCGACGAAGAACCTGGGCTGAGCACCTTGGCCAAACCGAAATCAACTACCTTGACCAAGTCCGTGCCCGAGCGCAGGCGCTCGACGATTATGTTTTCCGGCTTCAGGTCGCGGTGAATCACGCCGAGCTCATGCGCCTCTCCCAAAGCAGCGAGCACTCCGCACAGAATGTTGCAGATGCGGGTGAAGGGCAGCGGCCCTTCTTCAACCATCAGGCGCGACAGATCCTTGCCGCGCAGGTACTCCATCACCAGGTATAAGACACCGTCATCGGTGCGCCCGAAATCAATGATGCTTACGCTGTTCGGGTGATTCAGGCTGCTGGACGCCCTGGCTTCCCGATAAAAGCGGGCGACCGAGGACTCGTCAGCCAACAGCCGCGGGTGAATGACCTTGATGGCGACGGTCCTACCCAGCGTACTCTGCTCGGCACGGTAGACACGACCCATACCCCCGACCCCGATGAGCTCAAACACTCGGTAGGCGCCGCTGAAAGTACGGCCCACAAAGGAGTCGGCCGGCACGCCGGCGGCCACGACGGCACTGCCGCAAGCCGCACAGAAGCGGTCATCGTCCCGTAACGCAGTACTGCATTGATGGCACAAGTTCATTGATGGCACAAGTTCATTGATGGCAGTTCTTCGCGTTCTACAATGCACTTTAGCCTCGCGAGCCCTCGGGCTCAACGGCACCGCACGTGGACATGCTAGGAAGCTTCTCGAATGCGTGAATCCGGCTGGAGCACTCGTGCGTACATGCGCGCCAGCGCAACACTGGGTGCGTACGCATGGACCGCCGTTGTGGTGTGGCCGCGTCTTTCCCTGGCGCCACCGAGCGCCGACACGCTTGCCGTCGGCCTGCTGGCGCCGGTCATGCTCGTGGCGGGATTGCGTGCGATTCGCAACCGTCTGAGGCTGGCGCGCTGGCTGCTTTTTGCGGGTTTCCCGACCGCCTTGGCACTGGCCGTTGCCAAGGAGTCCGAAGCGACTAACCGGATCGTCTATTCGCCGGTGCTGCTGCTGATCGCTGCGCTTGCCCTGCTGGCGTTTGGAGCCTGCGCGCTCGGGGCCTGCTCGGGGGCGGCGCAGTTGCGCAGCGTGAACCTCTCGCTGCTAAGGAGCGACGCCTATCTCGCACCAAAACGAACGAATCGACTGCGCATCGTTGCCGTCGGATGGGTCTTGGCCTCGGCACTCGTGCTGGCCACGTGGCCCCCCAGCGCGGGTGGTGTGGTTGCGCTACGCGAGGCGTGGGGTGAGGCGTCGAACGAAGGCGCTCTGCTCACGGCGGTGGGTGCTGCTGCGCTGGCCGTCGTGTGCCTGATCGTGTTTGTTCCTAAGCTGCTGCGCGAGGAACCCGTGGCAGCAGACGGCACCTCGGTACGCACACTATGGTCGCTGCTGCTCGCCGGCGTCGGTTTCGCTACCTACCTGCTGCTGCAGGAAAAGGTGTGAGACGTAGGCGCTACTGATATCCGACAATCAGGGCGCGCGAGAGCAGACTCCATCCATCGACAAGCACAAACAGCAGCAGCTTGAAGGGCAGCGATACCGAGGTGGGCGACAGCATGTGCATGCCGAGCGCCAACAGGATGGCGCCGATGACCATATCGATCACCACAAAGGGGATGAACAGCAGGAAGCCTATCTCGAACGCTTCCGCCAGTTCGGTGATCAGGAAGGCCGGAACCACAACCAGGAAATCCTCCCTCGTGACCTGCAGGCCGGCTGCATCGGTTTCGCCCTTTCGCTTGGCGAGCTCCTCAAAGAGCGCCAGCTCATCGCCACCCGCATTGCGCTTCAGGAATGCCCTCAGAGGCTCCCTTCCGGACTTGAGGGCGTCCCAAACCGCCTGGCGGCTCGCGCCCTGGAGGGGCTCGCCTTGCCAATCGATGCGATCGGCCGCCGGAGCAACCGCGCGTGCCATCTGCGCTCCGACAGGCACCATGACGTAGAGGCTCAGGATTGCGGCCAGCACGGCCACCACGAGCGAAGATGGAACTTGACCCGTACCAAGGGCGTTACGCAACAGCGAAAGCACGAAGGAGAGCTTCACGAAACTCGTCGTAGCCAGGAACAGAAGCGGCAGCGCCGCGAAGATCACGAACGGCCCCCATGAGGTCAAGCTGGTGCTCATGGCCGGTGCGTCGGTTCACCGAGCCCCGACCTGTCCGTTTTGGCCTGCCGAAGCAGGCTCGGCGGTCGTTCAGCGTCGTCAAGGGGGCCGTTGCCCTGTCCCGATTCGAGCTCGCGCGCAGGCAGCTGGGCCAGCAGGCTGGGGGCTCCGTTGGCCCCGATCCCAATCAGGAGCAGCCGGCGTCCCGCCTCCACCAAGT
Source organism: Pseudomonadota bacterium (assembly GCA_022361155.1). Classification (NCBI taxonomy): domain Bacteria; kingdom Pseudomonadati; phylum Pseudomonadota; species Pseudomonadota bacterium. The sequence continues at coordinate 34,030 of JAKSBK010000185.1, read as the reverse complement.
ACACGGCTTGCTTGGGCCCAAGAGGGAGCCGTTCGCGCAACTTGAGGTAGTGGCCCTCGCCCTGCCGCCCAAGACCGTATCGTGCGGCAAGTCTGAGTACGAACAACGCCAAGGCGCAAACGCCCAACAGGGCGAGCAGAGCCTTGACCGCCTCGCCCAGGTAGCCCCAGGGTGCGGTTAGCGACGAGGCATCCAGGTGCGCCCGCGACAGCAGGAGCAGCGACGCGTCGTTCGTGACGTCCACCAACATGCATCCACCGTTCGCGGCTCATCCGCGATTCATGCCTCGTGCCTTCCTCGGGCCTGTTGCTGCCCTTGCGGCGCGAGATCCAGCGAGCGTTCGAGCAGCTCGGCCACATCCAATTGTGCGACGTCCTCGCGGTCGTGTGCCTTTAGCCCATCGGTCAGCATGGTCATGCAAAAGGGACACGCGCTGGCGATGGTGCTGGCGCCTGTGTCGAGCAGCTGAAGGGTGCGCTTCACGTTGACCCTGCTCTCGCCTTGCTCCTCCATGAACATCTGAGCTCCACCCGCGCCGCAGCACAGCCCGCGCTTGCGATTCCAGTGCTTGACTTCCTTGACCCGAACCCCGGGTATCGACTCCAGGATCGCGCGCGGAGACTCGTAGATATCGTTGTACCGACCTAGGTAACAGCTGTCATGGTAGGCCACCTCCGCGGTCACCGTCTGGGCAGGTACAAGCTTGCGTTGGGCGAGCAGCCCCAACAGATAGTCCGTATGATGAACTACTTCATACTGGCCACCGAAATCGCTGTACTCATTGAGCAGTGCATTGAAACAATGTGGGCAGGTAGTGATGATGGTCTTGCGCATGGCGCCGTAGTTGTTCAGCGTTTCTACGTTGGCTGCCGCCAGCATCTGAAAGAGGTACTCGTTGCCCGCTCGTCTTGCCGGGTCCCCGGTACACCGCTCTTCAGTGCCGAGGATTGCGAAGTCTACGCCCGCCGCCTTCAGCAGCTTCGCCGTAGCGCGGGCGATGCGTTTGGCCCGATCGTCGTAGCTTGCCGCGCACCCCACCCAATACAACACGGGTGCATCGCGCTTATCCGATACCAGGGGCACGTCCAACCCCTCACACCAGGCCGCGCGATCCATGGAGGACAGGTTCCAGGGGTTGCCGTTGGTCTCGATGCCGTTGAAGGGTTTGGTGAGCTCGGTGGGAAACTCGTTGTCGATCATGACCCGGTCGCGCCGCAGGCGAACGAACTTGTCCACATAGCTGATCATGACCGGACACTCCTGCTCACAGGCTCGGCAGGTCGTGCATGCCCAGACCACCTCGGGCCTGAGCACGTGGGGCAGCAGCGCCACGGGGCTGCTCGGTACGAAATAGCTAGCCTCGGGCGCGCCCCGACCCAATTCCGGCGCCGCCTCCGATCGCTCTACGCGGCTCTCGGTTCCCGGAACGAGCTCGGCCTCGCAGGCGTATAGGTGATCGCGCAAGGCGAGCGTCACGTGTTTCGGCGAAAGCGATTTGCCGCTCAAGTACGCAGGACAGTTGTCGCTGCAACGACCGCACTCCGTACAGGTGTACAAATCAAGAATATCTTTCCAGCTCAGATCGCGGATAGTGACGATACCCAGGGACTCCTCGCGCTCGACTCTGCCTTCCAAGTCCTCGGTCTTCGGCAGCTTTCCCGGCGGTTCGAGGCTGCGGGTGAACACGTTCGGTATCGCGGTGATCACATGGAAGTGCTTCGAGTACGGCAGCAGGTTGAGAAAGATGAGAACAAAAGCAGAATGCCACCAGAAGCCGAAGCCACGCAGCACCTGCAGCATGTCGGCGTCCGGCTCCAAGGAGGCAAGGCCCAGAGCCAGCAGAGAGCCGGCCGGCTCGATGGGGTTCCAACTCGCTTGCCCTCCAGCTGCCTTCGCCAGCAGGACGAGATTCGCAGCGTCGTACAGCAGATCGGCCAGCATCATCGAGATGATGATGCCCAGGATGATCAGTCCTTCCAGGCCGAGAGCCAGACGCTTCGGGCGCGTCACGAGCCGCAAGTACACGAACACCAGCGAGCCTGCAATGACCAGAACGGCAAAGAGATCTTTGATCACGTTGTAGGTCGACCCAAGCGGGTGCTCGAGCGCAAGCAGGCCCCACACGGTGAAGGCTTCGTCGTAGCCTCGACCCCACAGCACCAGGGTCCGCACAAGCAGGATGCAAAAACCCGCGAAGATCATGATGTGCGCTACGCCCGCCGCCCGATAGTAGGGCATTCGACGCTGGCCGAGCGCGTAGACCAAGGTGTCGGTCAAGCGTCTCAGCCAAGCACCGTGTGCCAAGCCGAATGTCGGTTCCTGTCTGCCCGCCGCGAGCAGCCGCCAGCGCCGTGCGGCCGACCAGCTGAACGCCGCCCACAAAAGGACGAGCATCAGAGTCATGGCGACTGGATTCACGGCTCGAACGTGTCCTTGGTATCGGGCGGTATCGGGCTGAGAGCCCGGGAGAGGACTGGATTCCTCGTGGTTTCGGCCGCACTGCCGAGGGCTTGGTGAGTGCGTGCGGGAGATGATAGTGATGGGCTCGCCGCCATTCAAGCGCGGCACGCCTTGAGCGCCTGGCAAGACGCGATGACGAGGATTGGGGACATTTGGAGCAAGCGAAGTCCAGGCTGCGGCGCAGTGCTCTTGGCGAGTGCAGTGCTTTTGGCGGGTGCAATCGCGCTGGCCGGGTGCACGCACACGCGAACCGTGCCCGATACCATCACGCGCCGGCTGGGGGGGCAGCGCTACGCCGGGCACTTTGTCTCGCCCTACTCCTACGAATGGTTCGTGCGCGGTGAGCTCGCCGTCACGCGCGAGGACTACAGCCAGGCCATCGAGGCCTACCGTCGGGCACTGGCCGGGTCCGAACAGGACGTGCTGGTGCTCAGCCGCCTGGCCTTGGCCCTGACTCGGCTGGGGCAAACACGGCAAGCACAGGCGGTGTTGAAACGCGCCGCAGCACTGGACCGGCACTCGGAGAGCGTGTGGATCACACGCGGGCAGCTTGCCGAGAAGCAAGGGCGTTGGGATGCGGCTTTGGTTGCTTACGGCTGGGCGCTGGCACGAGCCCCGCATTCCGATTCCGCAGCGTCGTCGCTCGGCCGGGTCCTCGAGCGGTTGGGCGCACGCGAGCGCGCACTGGCCGTGCTCGCGGCGAGCGCCCGCATGCACGCGGGCGCACCGCTGAGCCCAACGCACACGCGGCTGCTGAACTCGCTTGTTGCGCAACGTCCTGCCCGGCTGCTTTCCTACACCGAAGCCTCGGCGAGCGCCGAGACCGCGCCCGGGGATCTGATGGTATCGGAAGCGAAGAGAGCCCTGGCCACAGGACGACCGGCAACGGCGGTACGATTGCTCGACGCGATCGGCGATCCCAGCGTCGCACGCGCTCTTCGACTCGAGGCTTGGTTGCACGCGGGACATAGGGCGCGGGCCGAGAACCTGCTGGTGCTCGAGCCCCTGGCCACGTTGGGCATTCCAAGCGAACTAGCGAGAGCCTACCTCAGGCTCGATCGGCCGGAGCGAGCCTCCGAGCTAGCCCGGGCAGCCTGGTCGGCGTCGGCCGATCATGCGACGCTGCTCGCCTTGGTCGAGGCGGAACTGGTGCTCGAGAACTACCGAGAGGCCACCAGGCAGCTCGGCCGGGTACTGCGAGCCGAGCCAGCTCTACCCGGGACGCGCGCCGCCCTGCGGGATTGCCTGGTTGCCAACGGCATGCAATGGCTCGCGAACGAGCTTGGCGCCCTACCTGCGACCGCTCAGTAGTCTCCAAACAGATCCTGGATGCGCACATCCAGTGCTACTGCAATCTTATATAGAGAGCTGATGGAGGCGCTCGACTCTGCGCGTTCGATTTGCGAAAGCAGCGAGACCGACAGGCCGGTGCGCCGTGCCATCTGTTTGAGCGTCAGGTTGTTGTCCTTGCGCAGCGTTCGAACCGTTTCGCCTATGACGCGGTGAAGGTTCTCTTCGGGTGAGCGCAGCAGGCCCTTCTTGCGCATCACCCTATCCACCACCTGGCGAAACTCTTCTGGGTTGAAGGGTTTCTTGAGGTAGTCGATCGCGTCCAACTTCATGGACCGCACTGCAGTGTCAAGCGACGGGTAGCCCGTGAAGATGACCACCGCGACGTCCTTGTCCACCTTACGAATCCGTTTCAGTACCTCGACCCCGTCGAGATTGGGCATCATCAGGTCCAGGACGACGAGATGATAGGTGCCCGTCTTGACCTCCTGTGCGACGCCTTCGGGCTCGGATAGCGTTTTTACATCGATCCCGTCCTTGGTAAGAAAGGTCTCCATGTAGTCACAAATGGCGGGGTCGTCGTCTACGACGAGCACGCGCATGGGCGGGACTGTCTTGCTCATTGTTACCTCATCTGCTGGTCGACCTCATGGCTGCGGCTGTTCACCTCGCTGCACACGTCCTCATCGAACCCTTGATTTGTTGTCGGGGCGAGAGGATTTGAACCTCCGACCTCACGGTCCCGAACCGTGCGCGCTACCAGGCTGCGCTACGCCCCGTATAAAATTCGCCGCGGAATGTATGAAAGGGTGCCGATGTGTGTCAAGTCACGACCCAACGCACTACCTGGTAGGCGTCCTGTGAACCGGCCCGGCCGCCCCACCAGGGACCGAGACGGATAACACCGTCCGCGTCGGTCCGAAGCGTGCTCAAGCGCAGCGAATCGAAACGCCTGCGTACCCCGGGGACCTGGGTTTCGAAGCGCTCCGCGACCTCCAGCCCCTCCCCGGCCAAAGGTGAGCAGACAGCAAAGACGAGCTGGCCTCCCGGCCGAACCAGCTCCGCGCTGTGGGTGAGTATGGCGAGCTGCAAGGCGGCCAGGCGGGGCACATCGCCAGGACGCAAGCGCAGGAGCACATCCGGTCTACGGTGAAGGGTTCCAATACCGCTGCACGGCGCGTCCACCAGCACGTGGTCAAAGCGGCGTCCCAGACCGCCGCTGCCCAGGCTCAGGTCCACAGCCAGCGTCTCGAGCGTTGCCTTCAGCCCCAGACGCTCGAACTCTTCACGCAGACGCTGCAGCTTGCGCTCGTGCAGATCCAAAGCCGTCACCGAACCCTGTGCGCCCACGAGCTCCGCGAGTCGAGTGGTCTTGCCACCGCGACCCGCGCAGACATCCGCAACGCTCTGGCCAGGCCGCACATCCATCAGCTCCACCACCAGCTGCGCTCCCTCCTCCTGAGCTACAAAGAGCCCCTGCTCGTAGCCCGGAAGCGCACGCGGGTCACCGACAGACCAGGCGAGCAATGTTCGCTCACTGCATGCCCCCGGCGACAGCCGGGCGCGAGGCTTGGATCGACGCACCAGTTCGGCCAGCTGCTGTCGCGTCGTGCGGCTGGTGTCCACGCGCAGGCCGATGGGCGGCGGCAAGGTCGCAGGCCGCACTAGCCGTGCCAGCCGCTGCTCGCTCAGGCCGGCGCGCAAGGCCTGCACTAGCCACTTCGGAACTTCGGTTCGCGAGGGTCGAGTGGGTCGTGCTGGACGCGCGCTGGCAAGCGCTCGCAACACCGCATTGGCGAAGGCCGCCAGGCGCGGACCTCGGTGGGCTCGAACGAGGGCCACCGCATCGTTGACGGCGGCGTGGGCTGGCACGCGCTCTAGATGCCGCAGCTGGTAGGCAGCCACCCTCAAGGCTGCACGCGTGAGAGGATCCAAGCGCGCTTCTTCCCGCACCATCCTTTCGCGCAGCAGCGCGTCCAGCGCAGGCAGGACCCGTAGTGCTCCATAGACGATCTCGGTCGCGAGCGCCGCGTCGCGAGCCGAAAGCCCGTGACGACCCAGCGTGGCGTCCAGTACGCGCGAAGCAAACGCGCGCTGGTGAGCGACTCGGTACAGCGTGTCGGTCGCCACCGCTCGCGCAGGCGAAGTGCCCATCACTCGAATGCCGAACTGATCAGGCGGGGCCACAGCCTCTCGATATCGTTCAGGAAAGCCAACGACGTTACCACCAGCAGCACCAGCAATCCGGCGATCGACGCGTACTCGCGTGTACGGGAGCTGAGCGCCCGCCGCGTCACCGCCTCCACCGCCAGAAACACCAGCTGACCGCCGTCGAGCATGGGAATAGGCATCAGGTTGAGCAGCGCCAGGTTCACGCTCACAAAGGCCATGAGCATGAGGAAATTGAGTGCCCCTTCACGCGCCGCGGTGCCCGCCACTTCGTAGATCGCCAGCGGACCTCCGATGGACTTTACCGTGAGGCGACCCTGGAACAAACGAACAACCGAATAGACCGTGAGCTCAACCGCTTCCGCCGTCGCCCGCATCGACTCCCGCAACGCGTAGGACAAGGGAGCCGGGTTCGGGACGGTCCCGTCCAATCGACTGGGCAGCCAGTTCTCGATGTGAAGCACGTGACGGTCGTACACCTGACCGTGCTTGGACACACCGCTCTGGCGTCTTAGCGTAAGCTCACCGCGATGAAGCTGAGAGTCGCGTTTCCAGGTCACCACGTGCGGAAGGTCGCCGCGCTCCTTGATCCGCTGTTCGAAGCTCGCCCACGAAAGGAGCGGCTCATCGTCCAGCAGAAGCAGTCGGTCGCCGGCACGCAGACCCATCCGGTACTCTGGTGAGTCTTCGATTACATGACTGACGTACAGCTCCGCGAGCTCGAGTCCAGCCCTTGCGGTGCCTTTGGCGGGCCCGGAATCGGGAGCCAAGGCCGCAACACTGGGTTCGAAGAATTCGAAATCAGCGAGCCCGCCGAAGGCTCCGGCCACCTTGGTGGGTCGCAGGTAGCTCAGGGGCACGAGCGAACCCCGGTTACCGTGCAGCGCGCTTTCCAAATCAAGCCAGCGGCGAACCGTGTGACCCGCCGCCGCGATCACCACGTCAAAAGTCTCCAGGCCCGCGCTCGCCGCTGGACTCGACGCAGACGCCACGCCCACAACCGCGGCCGGTTGGTAGGGAACCACACCGATGCGGCCTACATGCTCGATCCGATCGAGAGGCCGGACCTCACGCGACCGCATCGGAGTGATCCGTTGTCGCAGGCGATCCTCGCCCCTCTGCACTTCGAACTCAAGCGCTACCCCGGCGTTCTCTTCCACCCTGCGAGCCAAGCCATAGAACGTACGGATCGGGTCGCCGTTGACCGAAACGATGCGGTCACCCGCCTGCAGCTTGCCATACGCAGGGTAGTGAGGGAGCACGCGCCCGACGACCGCCGGTGTAAGTTCGCTGTCTCCGAGAAACACAACGGCGTACAGCACTATGGGCAGCAGCAGGTTCATGGCCGGCCCAGCGATCACGATCAGGATTCGCTTGATCAGACTCTGGCTGTAGAACGCATGCGAGCGCTCGTGATCACCAACCTGGTCAAAAGGATTCTCCCCGAGCAGCCGCACGTAACCGCCAAGCGGGACAGCAGCCAGCACGTACTCGGTTTCCCCCCGTGTGATCCCGGCGATCCTCGGCCCAAACCCAAGACTGAAACGCAATACGCGAACCTTGAACAGCTTCGCCCACATGAAGTGTCCGAGCTCATGAACGAAGATAAGGACACCAACCATTAGAATGAAGTACACGAAATCCATCTTGAACTGACTGTTCGTCTCTCTTTGGGCAAGTGTTGCTTGGAGTCGCGCTTGCGACCGTGCTAGCCTACGTCTTGTTCGTGCGAACGCCAGGGGGCGAGGCTGTGCCTTGTAGGTGCGCACACCACTCCGACGGGGCCGCAAAGCCACAAGGGGCTGCGCTCGCAGCCGTGAATAGACAACCGCTTCGTGGTTGAAAAAAAGGAAACCCAGTGAGCCTGCTGGTTCTGGTCGCCGCGAGCGACCCCTTCAATCTGGGCCTGTTGAGCGACCTGTGCCAACACATGGGCTGCCGAGTGGCAACGGCTGCCGACGGCGGCGCGGCGCTCGACATCGTGGCGCGGAGCCGGCCGGACCTGATCGTACTGGAGGCGGCGCTGCCTATCATGGATGGCTGTGAGGTAACCCGGATCCTCAAGAGCGACCGGAACCTGGCTGAAATCCCCGTGCTGCTGGTGACCCGCGCCGACGATCCCGAGGAACGGGCCCAATGCCTTGCGGCAGGGGCTGCCGATTGCCTGACAAGCCCCTTCAAGGTCACCGAAACTCAGGAACGGGTGCGCCGGGCGCTGCGCGGGCTGCGCCGATCGGGCCCAAGCGCTATCGCGGGCCCGCTGCAACGGGAGCGACCAAGTCATCCCCCCTACGAGCTTGCAGACGAGCTGACCGGAGCAGGGACTCTGAGCCAGCTGCACATCACGCTCGATTACGAGTTCATCCGATCGGTTCGCTACGGGCACGCGTTGACCTGCCTCGTGCTGAGAGTCGCTGACTACGATGCCGTGATAGCCGACTCGGGCCTCGCCGCGGCGCAGCAGCACCTAGTCAAAGCCGCAGAGAAGCTCGCCGTCTGCGTTCGAGGAGTCGATCAGGTGTTTCGCTCCGCCGCAGACGAGTTCGCCATACTGCTGCCAGAAACGAACCGCCGAGGCGCCGCGGCTGTCGTCAAGCGCATCCGTCAGGCCCTTGACTCATTCCAAAGGGCCGATTCCGAAGGCACCGATGCCGTCGGCACTAGGCTCGGCATTGCAACCTACCCTCAAACAAAAGCACGGGAAGGTCTCGACCTCTTGAACAAGGCGCGCTCCGCGCTCAAGTGAGTGGGTGGGCCGTGATCTTGGCGCCGAATGCTGCTACCTTTTCTACTGAACGCCGAATGGTCTGAATCCCCAGGCTTGGATTCCTCGACCTGTTCAAACCGATCGGCGTTCCAGGTGTGCCTGGAGCAAGGAGACCCCATGATGAAGGGCGGTTCGCCCCTGGTTGGATACAACACCAACGTTCGGCATAAGGGCAAGCTCTATCATATCCAGACCGAGGATTCGGGCGTCGCACACCCACACATAGTTACCCATCTCTTCGCCGATGGTGGGCGGGTCATCGCCTCACGGAAGACCGACTACCGAAACCAGCTGGCCCGTGAGGACCTGCGCGCATACGTGAAACAGCAGATGCGTGCGCAGCACAAGGCGATGTTCATTGCCTTGCGCGACTGCAAGTTCGACGAGGACACAGCGGCAACGCGGGTCCACGGCCCGGACCAGGTCACAGCTGTGCCACGAGCTCGAAGGCCGGTGGCCGCACCGGCAGCACCCGCAGACTCCACGAGGGAAAAGGACGAGCGGTCCCTGGACCAAGTCATTCTGAGCTACCTCGCCCGGGAGCCCGATTGCGTCGAAGACTAGGTCCCGGACCGATCAGCGGCGACGGGGACCGAGCGCAATGTGTAGGTTTCGACCGCGCGCCCAGACCTTGTAGCGGGGTGTGTACCCCGGAGCGAAGCGAATGGTCAGCTCGGCACGGTCACCCCGGTTGAGGATCATCGAACGAGCAACGGCGTGATCGGCCGCGGCAATGGGACCCGCGCGGTCGAGGCTCAGGCTGCCAGGTATCAAGACCGTGAAGCCTCGCGTGTCGGCCACGCCCTGCAGCTTCTTGATCGGGTTGGTCATGCGCAACGTGTAGCGGCTGCCTTGCTCGAGCTTGGCGGCACCGAAGCTCGGGCCACGCCCGTCGTCCTTTGCCACGCCTCGGGGACGATCGACCGCCCGCTGCGTTGGCTGCGGTTTACGGCTAGCCGCCGGGGCGGTCTTGGCGACTCTCGCAGACACGGGCTCGAACGGGCCTACGGTCAGCTCGGCAGGTGCGCCGACCTGAGTGGTCGCGGTGAGCTCGGGTGTGACCCTTTCCCTAGACGGCGCAGCCTGCTCCACCGTCGCCTGGGCTGCCCGCGTGCTGGTCTTGGGATCCATCGCATGCTGCGATCGCTCGAGCACCGTGTGGAGCACGACGCCCATCAGGCCGAAACCAAGCAGCGTCGGGGCGGCCGCACGAACGAACACTGCGCGGGCGGCCCGTCGGCCGCGGCGCTGCGTCGCTTGCGTAGGTCCGGTGGTGCGCCTCTTCCGGCGCAGGATACTGGGACGAGGAAGCCGGACCGAGACCTTTTGCTTGAGCTCATCCCCGAGCGCGGGCAGTGCCTGGCCGAAGTCGCCGAACCGGCCCCGCAGCCTGTCAGTCACGCCTCGACACCGGGTCCGCCACGAACGAAGGCCCGGGACCTCGACGTCTTCAGGGAAGTCGTCCTCGAATGACGCTAGCCCGCATCGGTCACCCGCTTCGAGTCGCCTTGTCGATGCGGAAGCGCATGCCGGTGGCGTCTGCGATAGCGACCGTTCCGCAGGCGAGATGCCGGAGGCATGGTCGGCACTACCGGAGCTCTCGTCGCTGCGCTTGTCGCTCTTCACAAGTGCGTCAGACACCGGCACCGGTTGGCTGTCGGCAGCGATCATCGTAGCGTCCACGCCGGGATCCGCAGCAGGATCCATGTCGCGCAGCGTGTCGCGAAGCTCTTCCTCGACCTCGCAGTCCGCGGCCACCTGCAACGCGTCGAGCTCGGGTTCGTCCACGGGTCGGACGGAGTCGACCCTGAGCACGAGCTTGGGCATGCCCGCGCGGACCTGTAGCTCCACCTCAGCGATGCGGCCACGCCAGCTCTCCGCACCGGTTTGCTCCAAGTCGATCAGTCGCCCTGCCTCGAAAACGGGTAGCTCGTGCTCGACCACGGCATGTTCGAAACCGCGGTCCACGACTCGCATCGTGACAGCGTCGGTGAGCCCGTCGAGCACGACCCTTGCAGTCTTGGCGCAGGCCGCATCCGGTACTTGGCGGCGCGGCTGATCCCACGGCATTCGCCTTGGCGATCGGGGTTGCTGATCCACATCCGTCTCGGCCGCCCTGCGCTCGACGAGCTTGCCGATGCTGCGTTGCGTGCGGGGGTCAAGCTCGAGAAAGCGCAGGCCGAACTCGCCGCTGCGCACACCCTCGAGGTTTGCCCACACGACTTCGCCGTACGCCTCCAAGCCTTCCTCGCTGAGTGGACAGCGGAAGCGGCACAGCAGGCGCGTCCCGACGTCGGGCAGATACGCAGACCTCAAGGCCAAGCCGCCCGCGCTCAGATCCACGGACTCTGCCTCGAAAGCCTCCTGGAAGCCGTCGTGGCTCAGCTCGATGGCCGCTTCGAAACGGACACGACCAAGCTCATCGGATCGTCGATCAAGCGAAATGTCCATGCAGCGTTCCTCGGGTTGGCGCTGGTGCCCTTGAGCCAGCCCCCCATTCTCACTCGCAGAAGTACAAAGGTGCGTCCAGTTTTCTGCATCTGCCGCTGCCGATTGCTTGACCCGCGCGCCAGCGCCGCTCAGGCTGGGCTGGACGTGGGAATCCGGCTGGTGCTTCGCTCGTCCGGCAAGCGCACGCTTCCGGAGGGCATGCGGTACGAATTCGAGCAGGCGCGCGTCGTCATTGGACGGGCTGTGGGCTCGGATGTCTGCATTCCTCACCCGAGCGTTTCTGAAACGCACGCCATTATCGAGCACAGCGGCAGCCGCTGCGTCATTGTCGACCAGGGGTCGCTCAACGGTACACGCGTCAACGACACGCCGCTGGTCAGCGGGCGGCCCAAGGCCCTGCAGCGCGGGGACATCATCCGAGTCGCGGACTTCACGTTGCTCCTCGAGCCGGGTCTGGTGGTGGCCCATGGTACTTCCCGTGAACGCACGGCGTCGCTTGCACGCAGACTGATCCGCGAGCTCTCGGACGAACCCTCGCCAGGAACGGCCGCGCCGCGTCTGGTGGTCTTGAATCGCATCCACGTGGGAGAGCAGCTTCAACTCGCGCAGGTGCCGGCGAAGCTGACGGTCGGGCGGGGCGAGCAGTGCCAATGGCGACTGGACGATCCGGACGTGTCTCGACAGCACCTGGAGGTAGTACGAGACCACGAGGGCGTGTTGGTGCGGGACCTGGGTAGCAAGAACGGCTTGAGGGTAACCGGCCGCGCTGTCACGGAGCGGCGACTGCGCGATGGCGATGAGCTGCAGCTCGGTGAGCTTCGACTGCTCTTCGAGGACCCCGCCGAGGAGGCGGTTCGACGCGCGGCTAGTGAGCCGGTCTCGCCCTTGAAGGTAGAGGCTGCGCCAGTGCGGGCGAGCCCGGATGGCGACACAGGCTCCGCCGGCAGAGCAGCAGCGCCGCCTGTTGCGGCTGCCTCGCAGCGCAACAAGACGCGCCCCTCCACGGCATGGGGCGCGGAGCTCGTAGTCTACGCCCTGGCCGCAGTGGTCGTGGCGGTCAGTGCCCTCGCATTGTTTGCGCTGCTGGGAGCTCCTTAGCGTCCGGCGGGCCCTAAGCGTTGCGTGCATGAAGGATGCGCAATCCTTCCAGCGTCAGGAAGGGGTCCACCCGGTCGATGCTCCGAAGCTCGCGCTCGAGCACGGACGCAAGCCCGCCCGTGGCCAGCACGACACTGGGAAAACCCAGCTCCTGCCGGATTCGACGCACCATGCCGTCTACGAGCTCGACGTAGCCGTAGACAATGCCAGACTGCATCGAATGCACGGTGTTGCGGCCGACGACGCGGGGAGGCATTGCGACCTCGACACGAGGCAGCTTGGCGGCGCTTGCAGAAAGCGCTTGTGCGCTGATGCTCACGCCAGGCGAAATCACACCGCCCAGGTATTCGCCGCGCGGCGAGATGCAGTCGAAAGTCGTAGCCGTGCCGAAGTCCACGACGATAGTCCCCTTGCGTGTCTGCTCGTAAGCGGCCACGGCGTTTACGATCCTGTCTGCGCCTACCTCCCAAGGATTCTCGTACAGAATCGGCATGCCCGTCTTGATGCCCGGGCCGACCAGCAGGCTTTCGCTTCCATACGCTCGGTGTATTGCGTGCGCGAACACGGTGTTGAGGTCGGGTACGACCGAAGCCAGAATCGCGGCGTTCACATGCGCGTGCGAGATTCCGGCGAGCTGCGCAAGTCCCATGAGCAGGATCTCGAGCTCGTCTGCCGTGCGACCCTTGGCTGATTCGACACGAAAATGCCGGACGAGCACGTCCCCGTCGTACAGGCCGAGCACGGTATGCGTGTTGCCAACATCGACCGCCAACAACATGGGGCTGCACCAATGCTGATCGCACCGAGCCCGCTAGCGTGCTCGGAGCGACAGCGACAAGGCCACCAGCTCGCCGAACGTGGGCTCGTCGCTGCTGGGCAGCTCGCCCACGAAGGTAGCAACGGGGCCGCTGGGCGCAGCAAACGGTTGCGCCTCGATCGGTTGGGCGCCTGGCGGTGCAGCGAGCTCCTGCGGCGCCTCGGGCGCAAGCACGGGCGCAACGGGCGCCGTGGCCGGCGGTTCCAGGGTGGCGGCGAGCTCGTCCGGAGCCCCTGGCGGCTCGGTCACCATCTCTTCGAGCCGGTCGCCGGCCTGCGCGACTGCCGCCGGCGCCACTTGCGCGGGCACAGGCTGGGGCTCGGCCGCTGGCTCGGCTGCTGGCTCGGCCGCTGGCTCGGCTGCTGGCTCCGCATCCCGATTTTGCTGGGGAGCCTGCTGCGGTGGGACGGTGGCTGGCGGCTCCTCGAACGGTGACCCTGCGGTCAGCGCGGCCTCGACGCCGGACATGGCGACGTCCGTGGGAACCGGTTCCTGCGGCGCCTCCTCCGGCACTGGGGCCGGCGGCGGTGCAGATTCGGCCGGCTCGATGAGGGCAGCCGGCTCGGACGGGGCAGCCGGCTCGGACGGGGCAGCCGTCTCGGACGGGGCAGCCGGCTCAGCTAGCGCACCCGGCTCAGCTGGCGCACCCGGTGCATCCGGCACACCCAGCCCGTCCGAGGCCGTGGTTGGTTCTGTGCGGGGCGTGCCGACCTCCTCGACCGAGGCCGCTACCCTCACCGAAGCGAGCTTGACGGCCGCCAGCTTCACCCCCGCGGGTGCCTCCATGGAAGCGCTAGCGTCGGCTACCGCGGCTGCCGGAGCCTCTTCGCGCGGCGGTTCCGCGGCGCCAGGCGAAGGGCGCGAAACCAGCTCGTCCGGCCGAGGCCCAGGCTGAATCACCGTGGGCATCGGTGAGGTGCCGCCCCCCTCTTCCATCGACAGCGCGAAATCGGTCTCTGCTGCCGAGCCTTCGCCGTCATCGCCGGCCGATGCGGCGCCCGTGTGACTCCGGCGCCGCTCCAGCCCCCGATTGCGCCGAACCACCGACAGCAGCGCCTCGAGACGTTGAACCTGACGTTGAACAGGCGCGCTCATCCCGCGCCAGCCGGCTCGAGTTTCGACAAGATCACGCCAAGGTCGTCACCCTCGCGCGACCAGTTCCAAATCCGTTCGGCGATGCCCGGATCAACCATGAGATAGCGGCCGGCTTCGGTTACAGGAACGCATGCGACCTCGCTCCCGCTCAGCCGGGAAAAGAGGCCCCCAAGGAGCGCTGCGCAGGCCAGGTGGTCCGAGTCGAGGGGGGCTGCTCCGGTCACTTCGAGCACGACCGCCGGGCCCCAGCGCTCTGCGCTTAAACGCCCCCAGCCGTAAAGCGCCACCACGGCGGCAGCCGCGCCGAAAACTCCGGCCGGCGTTTGATCCACTGCGGATCCAGACCCGGGTAAGGCCCGCTCCGCCAACTCACCGAGCTCGCTTCCAAGCACCCGGACCGCGGTCAAGTCGCCCGCCTCCACCGCGGTGGTGACCAGCCGAGCTACCGCCTGCTCGGACAACACCAGCGTACGCCTCCCGTCGCTGGTGCGTACCGCACCCTGCGCAAGGTCGAACTCGAAGAAGCCCGTCGGATCCAGAGGCAGCTCGGCCATGTCGTCAGGCTTGGGTGTAGAGGCTATCACGGGTCCGTGTCAAATCCCGAGCGATGAGCCCTCCCGCCCAGATCGTTTCCGTACGCATGCTCGTCCTCGTGCCGTGCGCCAGCATCGTGCTGTCGATCGGTGCGCCGGCGCTGCGGGCCGAGCTGCCCGGACTGCGAGGCTGGGCAGAGGCCGTGATGGGTGGAACGGGAGCTGAGGGAGCGCGCGTGCCTTATCCGTCGAGCCCCACCCGCCCCCATGGACTCGGCCTGCGCTTGCCATCGCAGCGTCTGCCTCTCACGGTGCACGCCCCGGAGACGAACCGCTCGCTAGCCCGTGCGACCAAGCTGCTCGCAGCGCTCGAGGCCGGCTACGACCTGCTGTTTGCGGAGTCCTGGCCTTTGCCGTTGCCCGACGGCGGCGCAGGCGACAGCCTCGGCTTCGATTTGTACCTGCGTCGAGCAGTGCCCGGCCGCGCCGGGGCCGGTCTGGACGGGCCCGTGCCCTGGGGCTCGCTTGACAGCGCGTCGAGCTTCGGGCTGGTAGACGACGAGCTGGATCCCTCATGGTTCCAAGCTTGCGCACTGTCCGCGCTAGCGCAAGCCGCGCTGTGGGGCCAGGATCCCGGCGAGAGTGCGGCCTGGCGCCGCGCGACCAGCAGCTACCTTGCATGGCGGGCCACCGGAAACTTCGGTTGCGGCAGCGAGACGTCGGTGCGGCTCGGACAAGCCTGGCGCAGTTGGCTTGGTGGCGGCGGTGGAGCCGGTGGACTGCTGCTCGCCATGCTTTCCGCACGGGAAGACGGCGGTGACGGCAGTTTCGTGCGGGAACTATGGCAGTTCGCCCGCCAGCGCAGCGCCGGCCGAAGCGGCGTACGGGTTCGACCGGATTTGTGGGACGCGCTCGATCGCGCGTTGTCCAACGCCGGCGAGGCACTCGAGCAGGTGCTGTCCGATTTCGCCGTGGCCCGCTTCTTTTCTGGGACACCCGCCCGCAGCCTGGCTGCCCCCATGCCGTGTCTTCGATCGCTCGCTACCGAGGCGGCCGTGGCTCTCGAGCGGTCGCTGCAGCAGTCCCATCTGCCGACGCATGTCTCGGCTCGAGGGCCCGTCGAGGTCCTCGGAAGCCGTTACACGCTGGTGGCGCTGGACGCGTCCGAGCCTGCATCGGAGCTGCGGGTATGGCTGCGGGGTGAGCTTGGCGTGCGTTGGCTGCTGACGGCGGTGCGACTCGACTCGGGTTACGGCGAGCTCGGCCGCGTAAGCGCCCCGCCGCGGGGCACGGGGCGCAGCTACGTTCCCGTCGTACTCACGCCCGACACCGCGCGTGTGCTCGTGGTCGTCACGAATCTGGGCCGGGGGCTCGAGAGCTTCCGCCGGCCCACAGTCTTGACTCGGGCCTTCCGCCTGGTGCTTTCGTTGGGCACTGGTGTCCTGGATCAGCGCTGACTGCGCCTGCGCGTGCGACGGGGCGAACGCACTCGAGACGGACCCTGGCGCTGCTCGGGTCGATCGGCCCAGTCAGGTGCCTGCTGGCCGCCCGCGCTGCACTGCAAGCCGTAGAAGGTGGCTGCATCGGGGAAAAAGTCGCGCCGCGCAAGCCTCTCGACCTGGCCCGCCTTGAGGCGGTCTTGCGAAAACGCGATGAGCCGGATGCGGTCTTTGATGCGACGCGGTACGGCAAGACGCTCGCTGAGCTCCGTGAAGAAGCTCTCGAACGCCGTGGGCGGTTGTGGCACGCATTCGAGGACTTCGGCGATGGTACCCCAGAGCAACGCAGCCAGCAGCACCGCGTCCGACGGGGCTTCGCCTGCACGGACGCGCTCGTCGATCGCCGACAGGCGCCCCCAAAGCAGAGAAGCCCCTGCTGCCTCGTCTTCCAGGAAGGCCGTGAGCTCAGGGAGCACCACTCCGAGCACGCCCACGTCCCACATGAGGTAGATGGAGCGGTGCGCTGCGCCGCCCCGCAGCAGGCGCAACAGTTCCTCGAGCACGCGAGGCCGTGAGCAACGATTCAGCCCGTGTCGCTGCGCGACCATCGCGTCGTAGACCTCGGGGTCGATGCCCATGTCCAGTCGCGCGCTGAACTTGATGGCTCGCAGCAAACGAACTGGATCCTCCCGAAAACGGACTGCCGGCTCCCCTATGGTCCGCACTACGCCCGATCGCAGATCGTCCATTCCCTGGACGTAGTCGATCACCTCCTGGCGCTCGATGTCATAGAATAGGCCATTGATCGTGAAGTCTCTGCGAGCCGCATCCTCGTGCGGCAAACCGAATACGTTGTCGTGGTGTATCAGCAGATCCTGCAGCGGCCACCGGTCGGGCTTCGGGCTGAGGGGAATGGGCACGCCGTTGTCTCCTACCGCTGCCGTCGATGAATCCGAGGTTCTGGCTCGGGGCTGGCCGTCGAAACGTGGATCGCGTCGAAAGGTGGCGACTTCTATGACCTTGCCACGAGAGAACAGGATGTGGGCCAATCGGAAGCGCCGTCCGATGATCCTGCAGTTGCGAAAAAGGCGTTTCACCTCTTGCGGACGGGCACTGGTGGCAATGTCGAAGTCCTTGGGCGCGCGACCCAGCAGCAGATCGCGCACACCTCCGCCCACCAGGTACGCTGTATGCTCGCCGTGTGACAGCCTGCGCAGTACCTTGACGGCGTCGGGATCGATACGGTGCAAGGGAATAGGCCGCGGGTACACTCTCGGCTTGGGTGTCTGCTGCGGCTCGCTGTCAGCTTCGGACTCTGCGGCGGTATGCTGGATGCGTGGTGAAACGGATTCCATGACGTGGAGCGTTCAGCGCAAACCGGTCGGCGCGCAGTCGCCGCGGACTCCAAGGCGGCAGCGCTGCCGCGGGCGCGACGACACCCTGAGCGCCACCTCCGACTGCTCTCGGCCCGTCGACGCTGTGGCGACGGGCGTTCCGCGACGCGCAGCGCAACGCGGAAACGCATCGGGCAGCCTGTTGGACTGTGTGCCGGGCCGCCGGATCGGATCGATCGGAGGCCAACCAGCGGCCGATGCTGCGCGAATTGCTGCACAGGGTAGGTGCAATGCACAGGGTCGATGCAACGCGCAGGGTCGATGCAATGCGCAGGGTCGATGCAATGCGCAGGGTGAGTGCAACACACAAGGCGTCGCAGCAGCACGGGGTACGCGAGTCAGACGCAAAGCCAGACCGGGAAGGCCAGGCCGGACCAACAGGGCCCAGCCTCGTGCCCAAGAGCAACCCCCATCTTCACCTCTACCAGGTCACAGGCGTGACCGCAATTGGCCCACATCATGACAGCTACGAGCGCACTGGCGGGACAAGTTCTCATTGCTGGCTTTGGCGGACGCCAAATGCCCGATTCGTTGCGGGCCGCGGCCCGTACGGGCGATCTGGCTGGTTTCGTTCTCTTCAAGCGCAATCTGGGTGCTGCCGAGCAGAGCATCGAGCTCACGCGCGCGCTGGTCCACAGCTTCCCGGAGGGTTTTCCTCCCGTAATCGCCGTGGATCAGGAAGGCGGTCGGGTGGCGCGGCTCGGGCCGCCCGTCCTGCAGCTGCCGGCCATGCAAGCGCTCGGCAGGCACGACGATGTCGGCCTGACGCGCAGGGCAGCCGAGACCCTCGGGGCACAGCTGCACGCCCTGGGCTTCAGCATCGACTTCGCGCCCGTGCTCGACGTCAACAGCAACCCGCTTAATCCGGTGATCGGGGATCGGGCCTTTGGCAGTTCCGCCTCCGTGGTGACACGACATGGGCGCGCCTTCGCCGCGGGGCTGCAAGCCCAGGGGGTGGCCGCATGCGGCAAGCATTTCCCCGGACACGGGGACACCTCGGTGGACAGCCATCTCGCCCTGCCCCGCGTGGATCATGCGCGAGCCCGGCTGGATCAGGTCGAGCTTGCGCCCTTTCGTGCACTGGCTCCGACCCTGGCCTGCGTGATGACCGCCCACGTGGTGTTCCCTGCGCTCGATCCGCAGCTTCCGGCCACCCTATCGGTCAAGGTGCTGGACCGTCTGCTGCGTGAAGCGTGCGGCTTCAAGGGCGTCGTGTTCGCCGATGACCTGGAAATGAAGGCCATCAGCGATCACCATGGGATCGTGGAAGCTAGCTGTCGCTGCATCGCCGCCGGCTGCGACGCGCTGTTGATCTGCAAAAACCCTGAGCTCACGTTGCAGGCGCACGAGGGACTCGTGCGTCGTGCTGAGAACGACAGCAGTTTCCGTGCTCGCCTCGAAGCCGCGGCCGCCCGCGTGCACGCGCTGCGCCAGCGCTACCGCCCGCGCCCCTCGCTCGAAGCCTTCGAGCGTACCTTGGCGGCTGCTCGGGACCTGCAAGCCGAGCTCCAGATCGTGCTGCAGCGAGGTGAAGGGGTGCCATGAGCTCCTGGTCCGACCGGTTGTCGACCAGTGGGACCGCACCGAAGCTCGCCAGCGCCGGCGGCCGCAGCCTGTCGTCCAAAAGCCGCAGCCTGTCGTCCAAAAGCCCCAGCCTGTGGTCTGGAAAGCGCAGCCGGCCGCCCGCGGCAAGGACGCGGCTCTCCGTGTACGTGCTGCTGCTCGTGTGGGCCGCACCCCATCCTTCAGATGCCCAACAAGGCCCGCAACTCACCGCCAACGACTTCAACATCGACATGGTGATCGGTCCGGTGCTCGGCTCTGGACGCACCGTGGGACTGGCTGGGGCCTACACGGCGCTCGCCACGGGCATTGATGGCGCTCCATGGAATCCGGCTTCCTACGCTTCGCGCACCCTGTGGGACCTCAACTGGTTCAGTTGGGAAGTCACCTTCAATTTCATGACCCCGGTTTTCTTCGCGGAGAACGACTTCGACAACAACGGACAAACCGGATTCAAGTACAGGGATTTCATCTTCTATACTCCCGGTCTGCGGTTGCAATTTGGAGAGTTCGGTCTGGGGGGGATTCTGCATGTGCAGCAGTATGCGATTCCCCCACCCGAGAGAGACCGAGCTCCCGCCAGGTTGCAGATGATCGTGGGGAACTACGGGCTCGGCTACATGCTCTTCAATGGCCAAGTCGTGCTTGGTTTGGGTGCACGCACGGCCGACTTGGTCGTGTCAGCCCCTCCCGCAAGCGGCGGTCTCTTCACGCCTTCCGAGGAGCTGGCGAGCATGACGGGTACCGGACCCGAGCTTGGTGCGCTGATCAAGCCGGCCGGCAGGCGCTTCCGCATGGGTATCGCCGCGCGCTTGCCCGTCGCTTCCGTGATCGAGGAGGGCACCCAAGCGAGCGGCCCGCGCCGGGAGGCAGGGTTTGTGCTTCCCAACGAGGTGCGGCTTCCGTGGCAATTGCAGCTCGGTTTCGCGTACCAACTCGGCAAGCGCCCCATGAACCGGGCCTGGGATAACCCGCACGATCTGGACGACCAGCTGAGGATCGAGATGCTGGCAAGGCGCTGGAAGCGCTACACGGAACAGGCTCGTCGCGAGAGGTCGAGGCGCCGTGGGGGCGTCAATCGCCGCCAGAGCCACGCGGACGATCGGCTGGAATCGGATGTTCCGCCAAGGGCCTTCTTCGATCAGGAATCGGAAGCTCCACAGCCCGGCAGCGACCCCTACCCTTGGATCGAGCACAAACCACGCGACGCACGTTGGTGGGCGCAGGAGAAGACGCGCCGCATCGAGGAAGAAGCCGAGCTCGCGCTCGCGATCCGGCGCGCCAAGAAACGGCGCAAACGACAAGTCAAATCGCTTCCGCGTGACTACGTCCTGATATCGGCCGAGATGATCGTGACCGGGGCCACCAAGGACGGCGTGGGGCTCGAGGGATTCCTCGCGCAGCGACGCGAGCGCTCGGGTCGCACGGCATCGTTCGGATTCCGGGTGGGTGCCGAAACGGAGCCGATCGCGCATCATCTCAAGATCCGCACGGGACTCTACCTCGAGCCGAGCCGCTTCCGGGGTATCGGCTATCGGCCTCACGTCACCGCGGGCTTTGACCTGCGTTTGTTCGAGTGGGACCTGTTCGGCTGGCTGTGGAAATTCGACGTTCGCCTCGGCGGCACTGCAGATTTCGCCCCACGCTACCGCAACTTCGGACTCGGCGTCGGCTTCTGGCACTAGGGAGTGTCTTTCCAAATACTCCCGTCGATCCCGAGGCACCTTCTTGTCGATGCCGCGCTGCGGGCGGTCGTGCCCGCGGCCTACCCGGGAGAGAACCGGATCGGACTTCCGGCCGCGAGCACTAGCTTTGCCGCTTGCACCGCATTAGATTGGTCTTGAGATGCACATCGGGTCCCGTTACCATGCGCCTTTCGGTTCTCAAGGGCAGGCGCCGATCGACAGCGAGACCGCGCGCCGCTTGCTTTCGGAGGCGCTGCGGCACGGCGGCGACTATGCCGACCTGTTTTTCGAGTACGCGGCTTCCGGCAGCTACGTGCTCGACGAAGGGATCCTCAAAGCAGCGGGGCGGGCCGTCGGTATGGGCGTTGGTGTGCGTGTGATGCGGGGCGACGCTACCGGGTATGCGTACACGCAGGAGCTGACCTTCGAGGCGATGCAAAAGGCGGCTCGCACCGCCGGCCAGATCGCCACCGCAGGTGGCGGCGTGGCTCCCGTGGAACTCGAGACGCGCGGCCTTCCGAGCCGGTACGAAGTCTCTGAGCTGTCGCTGGAGGTTGCCGGGCAAGCCAAGCGAGACCTGCTTCTGAGGGCCGACAAGGCCGCCCGCGCGAGCGACTCGCGCGTGATTCGCGTCGAAGCCTCGCTCAACGAGGAGGTGCGCGAGATCTTGATCGCGACGAGCGATGGCAAGTTGGTATCGGACAGGCAGCCGCTGGTTCGTTTCGGGGTGCGCGTGATCCTGGAGGCCGGGGGCAAGCGTCAGAGCGGTTCCTCCGGTGGCGGGGGTCGTTTGGGTCTCGAGTACTTCGACGAGGTTTCGCCGGAGTGGCACGCGGGTGAGGCCGCGCGCCAGGCCAGTGCCATGTTCGATGCCAGGAAGTCGCCGGCCGGCGAGATGACCGTGGTGCTCGCGCCAGGCGACAGTGGCATCCTGCTCCACGAAGCCGTTGGTCACGGCCTCGAAGCCGACTTCAACCGCAAGCAGACCAGCAACTACAGCGGCCGGATCGGTGAACGGGTAGCGGCTCCGCTGTGCACCGTGATCGACGATGCCACGCTGCTCAAGTCGCGAGGATCCATCAACGTCGACGACGAGGGCAACGAGCCCGAGCGCATCGTGCTGATCGAGGGCGGCGTGCTGGCCGGCTACATGCACGACCGCCACTCCGCGGACTACTTCAAGACGGCGCTGACCGGCAACGGCAGACGCGAGAGCTTTCGCTCGCATCCAATGCCCCGCATGACCAACACGCTCCTGCTGGGCGGCGAGCACGATCCCGACGAGATCACCGGCAGCGTTGAGCGCGGCGTATACGCCTGCAAATTTGGAGGCGGTCAAGTCGACATATCGAACGGAGACTTCGTGTTTTCCCTGACCGAGGGCTACCTGATCGAGCACGGCAAGCTCACCGCACCTCTCAAAGGCGTGAATCTCATTGGCAACGGTCCGGAAGTCATGGGCAAGGTGAGCATGTTGGGATCCGATATGAAGGTGTCGGACGGCATTTGGACCTGCGGCAAGGAAGGTCAATCAGTGCCCGTCGGCGTGGGCTGTCCCACGGTCAAGCTATCCTCGGTGACGGTCGGCGGAACCGAGCTGGACGGAGCATGAGCGTAACCGCGCCAAAACTGGACGAGCTTCTGACGCAGGCGGAGCAGGTCGTGGAGCGGGCACGCGGCCGCGGGGCCGACGTTGCCGAGGCGTTTGTGAGGCAGGGGGCCCATCTGACGGCCAAGGTTCGGCTCGGCCAGGCGGAGCTGGTGGAGGAAGCATCCTTTCGTGCGATCGGCCTGCGCGTGATGCGCGGCCAGCAGGTCGCCGTGACGAGCACGAGCGATCTGACGCCGCACGGGATCAAGCGCTTCGTCGAAGATGCGGTGGAGCTCGCGCAGCTGTCGCAGCCGGATCCGTTTGCCGGTCCGCCGGACCCGGCCCAGCTGTCACGCGCCGAGCAACATGCCGATGTGGACGCTTTCGACGGATCGGTGGACGATCTCGACGCGAAGCGGGCGCTCGAGCTGGCAACCGCAAGCGAAAAGGCGGCCCTGGCGACCGACCCGCGTCTGAGCAACAGCGACGGCGCCTCGGTAACCCGGATCAGCAGCGCTTCCGCACTGGTGACCAGCGGCGGATTTCGGGGCGCCAGCCGCGGTACCTATGCCTCGCTCGTAGTCAGTCCGGTTGCTCAGGACGAGGACGGCAAGAAGCGCAGTGGCCACTACTGGAGCGCTCGCCGCCACCTGGCCGATCTCGAGGATCCCGAGGAGGTGGGCGTCGAGGCGGGCCGCCGCACGATCGCGAAGCTCGGCGCCCGCAAGATCGCTACTCAAGAAGTCCCCGTGATCTTCGACCCCGAGACCGGCCGCTCCATCATCGGCCTGCTGGCCGGATGCGTCCAAGGCGGCGCGATCTGGCGCCGCGCAAGCTACCTGGTCGAGCGGCTCGGGACCCGCGTCGCCAGCGAGCTCGTCCGCATTGTCGACGATCCCCTGATCGCTCGAGGACCCGGCTCGCGTGCTTTTGACGGCGAGGGGTTGCTTTCGCGGCGCAACGTCGTTGTCGATCAGGGCGAGCTCAAGACGTTCCTGCTCGACAGCTACGGCGCGCGCAAGCTCGAGGCAACGAGCACGGCGAGCGCTGCACGGGGAAGCGCCGGCGGTGTAGGGGTGGCCACCAGCAACTTTGTGCTGCAGCCTGGTGTGCCGAGCCCCGAACAGCTTCAGGAGCGGTCGGAGCGGGCCCTTTTGGTAACGGAGCTCATGGGCTTTGGTTTCCATGCGGTCACAGGAGACTTCAGCCGCGGTGCCGGTGGATTCTGGATCGAAAACGGCGAGCGCGCTTTCCCGGTCTCCGAGGTCACCATCTCGCTGAACCTGGACGAGCTGCTGCAGCGGATCGACGCCATCGCGAACGATCTAGACCTACGGACCTCGACGGCGTGCCCGACGTTCAGGGTTAGTTCCATGACCGTCGCCGGTAAGTAAGGCGTCTGATCAAGACCGCATCGCCGCTTCGATTTCGGTCCATCCCGTCCAGCGGTGTTGCGCCGCCTTCGAATACAGGAGCATTCGCGCGGCAGCGCGCCTTGCCGGCCGGGCGCCTCAAAACCCACCTGGCAAAACTCGTGTGTTTCGATGAGGATTGGGCGCCGCTGGCAAGGCGCGACGACGAGGAGTAGACCCTGAAAGGCCCAAACGTTGTGGCCCGGTTTGGTTGCGCCCACGTGAGGCGCCGGTGCCGCAGCTACTTCTCGTCGCTCGCAGGCTCCTTGGCGAACTTGCTCGCCTCGGCCAGCATGCGCTCGGCGAGGTACTCGGAGACGACGTAGATGACCGGGTTGCCCTCCCGTTTGACATAGCGGTTGTTCTGATCGGAGCCGGTCTTGCCGCCGACCCGGAGGCGTATCTCGTACGGCGGTGGAGGCTCTTTGGTTTCCGCCTTGGCCTGGCCCTCCTTCGCGACCTCGGAGGTCTTGTCCTGCTCGCCGGCCTTGGCTGCCGTTTGCGCCGGCTTCGGTCTTTCGGTCTTGGCTGGCTTGGGCTGCACCTTCAGCGTGACGGCGACAGTGCCTGCCGGACCGACACCGGCTTTTTCTTCGCTGACCTCGGTGGCGTCGGCGAAATCGGTGGCTTGCAGGTGGCTAAGGGAGGAAACGAGGGATTGAACCTTGCTGGCGTCGAAGCGCTTGATGGGTTTTTCGCCCGCAGCCTGGGCCCAGGCGCTGCCCTCCTTGACGAAACGGAAGCGCCGCCTGCCGTTGACGAGGCTCAGCGCCGTGACCTCGTCCGTGCCGACTTCCACGATGGATCGATTGCGCCAGTCCTTGATCTCCTTGTCGAAGACCCATCGGATCGAGCCGCGGATCGAAGCCACGGGCACCGCGCCCTGTTTGCGCACCATGGTGTTGCCCGAGCGGTACGCGCCCACCAGCAGCTCGGCAAGCGGCTTGCCCCCCTGCTTGGGAACGACTCGAATCGCCTTGTCGTCCGTGACCTCGAGCACGCTGTGGTTCATTTCCTTGGTTGCGGCAACCCCCGTGACCTCGAGCTCCGCCAGCTTGTTGAGCGCCGTATCCACGGCGTTCTTGTCTGCCTCCGCAGCGACCGGCTTGATGACGCGCCAGGCATCGTTTTTCTTGGCAAGCACGACCGCGTCCTTGCCGGGCCGCGCGACTTCGAGCTCGTCGATATCGTCCTTCTCGATGCTCGGGATGGCCGCCTCTACGTGAGGCTCATCGTATTGCTCGCTCTCGTCCCGATTCAACTTCCAGACGGTCAAAGCGAGCAGTGCCACCAGAACACCGGTGGCGATCAACAGGCGGTTCTTCTTCATAGTCAGAGCTCGATGTGTCGGTTCCTGCGCATGCGCCAGCGAAACACCCCCAACAGGGCAATGATCCCTGGCAAGGCGAGCGTGTTGGACCAGCGGTAGAGCCTGCGCTTGGTGTCCCAAGCGCTGATGGCTGTCTTGCGCTCTTCGAAGGCCTCCTCGGCCTTCTTCTGGTCCTGTTGCTCGACGGCTGCCAGGATCGACTCCTCGGCGGCGCGCACCGAGTTGGGAACCTCGAGGGTAGGCTCCTCCACGTCCTTGGCGCGAATCGCGATCAGGTCGGAGTCCTGCGACAGCCAGTCGATCGAGTTCAGAGCAAACGCCACCGAGCTGCTGATCTGCTGGCGGCGATCGCGCGCTGGTCGAGGCAGAAAGTCGTCCTGCACGAAGAAGCCCGAACCCACCACGATCACGCGCACGTCTTGCCCGGCCCGATCCGGCCCTGCGGGTGGTGCGTCCTTGGCTTTGGGCGTGCTCACGGGGGCCGCCGCGAACGCCGATGGAAGCTTGCCCTCGATCGCGACCGCCACGATGTGGGGGCCTGGCTTGCCCGTCATGCGCCACTCCTGGGGACGCTTGGAACGCAGCGGGATGGAATCGCCTTCGAGCAACCACGAGTTCTCGGTCGAGCGCGCGAGCACCGTGCGCTTGACCGACTCGTCATTGGCGAGCGCATCGGTGAGCGTGATCCGCGAGGGATAAGGCAGCGGCACCTGATCCAGGCGAAACAGGCTGGGGTGCTTGCGCTGCTCGTCGTCGAAGGTAACGATCGGCACGGGCGGGTAAGGCACGGCCACTGGAATACCGATGCCCCCAAAGCTGGTATCGAGACGCGCGCGCCCGCACTGGGCGTCGGCCACGAAGCTGTCGTCCAGCTTGACACCCCACTTTTCCAGCAGTTGGTTGAGCCCCGTGTCGGCCCGGCTGCCCATGGGTACCGGCTGCATGTCCACCTTCATGGAGCCGCCGAGAATCGCCAGCCCCCCTCCCTTCATCACGTAGGCGTCGAGCCGCTTGAGCTCGGCTTCGCTGAAGGCGGTCTTGGGCTGCACTACCAGAAGCGCCCGCAGCTCGGGATCGACGTCCTTGTCCAGCTTGACGTCGGTCAGATCGTAGGTGGGCAAAAAGGTCCGCAAAGAGCTTAGACCCTTGGCGACGCTCGCGGCCTCGTGGTCGCCGAGGACGCCGATCTTGATCTTGTCGCCGGTAAGCTCCTTGATGATCTGGGTGATCTGGTACTCGAGACCGGTCGTGCCGGTGATCGCCGAAATGGCCTTGTTTTGGCCGAGGTAGTGGAACGACACACCGCGATAGCCTTCCTTGACGCTGAATGTGTCGCCCTGATAGCTGGGATCCTGCACCCGCGGTACGCCATCCCGTTCGGCTGCTTGCCGCTCTTCGTCCGTTTCCGGATGAAGCTGGCGCACCCGTACCTTGCCACCCGAGGCGGCTTCGTACTCGGCCAGCAGGTCGCGTACATAGCGCTCGGTGGCGTTGTGCGGCGGCGGCAGGTCCTTGCTGAAATAGGCGCGTACTTCGAGGCGGTCCTCGAGCTCGGACACGACCCGTTTGGAGCCGTCGGACAACGAGAACAGGCGCTTTTGCGTGAGATCCATGCGCCCGAAGAAGTAGACTCCCAGGATGTTGAGCAGAACGGCAATGCCGGCCAGCACGGCCAAAAAGCCCAGTGACTCGGTTGCAGCACGCTTCCTTTCGTATTTCTGAGTTGCCATCGCCTACCTCCAGCGCCGGCTTTCAAGAGCGCGGAATGCCAAACCCAAGCTCAGGGCGGTTACCGACAAGAAATAGATCACATTGCGCGTATCGATGACGCCGCGCAGCATGCTCCGGAAGTGGTAATCGAACGAGACCCACTCGATCACCGATGCGAGGCTGGTCGGCAGGAAGGGCAAGAACCGGTCGACAACCCAAAGAAAGAACACGATGGAAGCGGCGGCGAAAAAGCCGATCAACTGGTTGTCGGTCCAGCTCGACGCCAGCACGCCGATGGCGAGCATGGCTGCACCCTGCAGCAGCAGCCCGAAGTAGCCCGACCAAACCGGCCCCCAGTCCAGATTGCCGAGCGTGGCCACGCTGAGCGGATAACACAGGGTGACCGCCATCAGGGCCACGAACAACCCCAGCGCGCCAAGGAACTTGCCGACGATCACCTCGGTGTCGCGCACCGGCATGGTCAGCAGCAACTCGATCGTACCGGTGCGCTTCTCCTCCGCGATCAGCCCCATGGTGAGGGCGGGAGCCGTCGGCAGCAGCAGGATCGACATCAGCTCGAACATGCTGCGCACCGAGGCGCGGTTCACCAGAAAGAAAGGCTCCCAGAAGAACAGCCCCATCAGGAACAGAAACAGGCACGCCACGATGTAGGCGGCCGGGCTGTTGAAGTAGCCGACGAATTCTCGCCTGCCGATGATGAGCGCACGTTGCATGGCTAGGCTCCCGCTCCCTGGCTCGGCTTGGACGTGCCCCGGGGCTCGTCGCCGAGGGTCAGCTCCCGGAAGATCTGCTCGAGGTTCTGGCCCTCGCGACGCAGCTCGACGAGCGTGTAGTTGGCGTCCACCGCCGTCCGGAACAGCAGCGGGCGCAGGTCATCGTCGCCGCGCGGCACCACCTCGAAACGCAGCTCGCCGTTGGCCGGAGCCGCCTCGCGCACGCGGTCGACCGCGCTGATTCCAGCGAACTTGCTGCGAATCGCATCCGGCCCGTCCGCCTTGCTGTCACGCAGCACGGACACGAGGTAGCGCGCCTTGCCGGCCCTGTCGCGCAGCTTGTCCGGGGTGTCGTCGGCCACGAGCTTGCCGCGCGCGATGATGAGCACACGGCCGCAGGTTGCCTGCACTTCGGCTAGATTGTGGGTCGACAGGATGATGGTGCGCTCGCGGCCGAGCTCCTTGATGAGATCGCGAATCTCGAGCGCCTGGTTCGGATCCAGCCCGCTCATGGGCTCGTCCAGGATCAGAATCTGAGGCTCGTGGATGAGCGCCTGTGCCAGCCCCACGCGCTGCCGATAGCCCTTCGACAGCACCCCTATGGGCTTCGAGTAGACATCACCCAGACTGGTCTCCTCGACCACGCGGCGCAGGCGGCCTTGCAGCTCGCTTCGGGCCACCCCGCGCAGCTCCGCCACGAAGGCGAGGTACTCCAGCACGATCATGTCCAGGTACAGCGGTGTCGTTTCCGGCAAGTACCCCAGCGCGTCGCGCACACCCAGCGGATCGTCGAACAGATCGCAGCCGTTGACCTTGGCCGTGCCCGACGTCGGAGCGGTGTAGCAAGTCAGGATCTTCATGGTCGTGGTCTTGCCCGCACCGTTGGGTCCGAGCAGACCGAGCACCTCCCCTCTGCGAACCTGCATGCTCAAGTCGGAAAGTGCGCGCACCGAGCCGTACTGTTTGGTCAGCTCGTGCGCCTCGATCATCACATCTGTCATCGCAGGGCCTCATCCCTCGGGCCTCGAGGGCAAAACCGTCCAGAATCCGCTCAGGGAATTCGAGACAGCAGGGCAACTCCCTCGCCCGGCCGACAAATCCCTCGGTCGGTCAGGCCGGCGGCGCGGATGGTAACTCCGCATCCGGGTGAGTCAAGTTGGCCAGTGGCGGTCCGTATAACCGTCTTATCGTCAAGTTATTCCCAACTTGTTTGAATTCCCTGCAGGCGGCTTGGGCCTGCCGAGCCCGATGGATTGACGCGCGCCTCCCGAGGCCATGGGCGATCCGGGCCCATGCGCCACATGTATGTTCAGGTGGTAAGCCTCGGCACCGGACGCTCGTCCGCAACCGCGCAATACTACAGCGAAAACGCAACTCGGCGTTGCTAGGGGCCAGAACCCTTGCCGAAGCGTTCCACAGTTTCCATAATGGGGGGACGCTGGCCAAAGCGATCGCAGCCCGCTTGCGCGGTGGAGGGCGCGGGCATGCTGAAGCTTTGAGTCGCGCGACCTTGTGGCCCCGGGGCATCTTCGATGTTTAGTCCACGAATTCAAGCGGTTACCCTAGCAGCAGCCGCGCTGGCCACGGCCTGTACCGGCGGACCCGAGCTCGAAGGAGACAGCAGCGGGCACCTGGCGGGCCGCATCGCTATGCTCACGCTCGAGCGCTGTTTCGAGATCGCGGCCAACCCGCGGCCCACCTGTTCGGAGTCCGTACAAGCCGCGTTCGCCGACTACCAGGGCATGGACGCCGATTCCGTGGCGCACCTGCTGGGCGCGGAGCTGCCCGGGTCGGCGCAGGGCTGCTCCGTGGTGAGCGAACGGGTCGCCGCCATCCCGCGCACGCAGCCCGGCATCGACCTGCTCGACCTCGGGCACTTGCAGCTACAGCGCGGTCCGCTTAGCGACGAGCTGTGGCCCCGCACGTTTCCCGAGGTTGGAGGGGTCGCCGCCGGGGTGTTCTACGCCGGCGACCTGACGCCGGTCTCCGAGCCCTCCTACTACGCCTTCGTCGCAGACGGCAGCGCGGACGCGGCGGGCTTTCGGGTCTCGGTGCAGGCGCCTGCGGATGTCGCCGCGCTGACGCTCGACGGCCAGCCGGCACGCATGGTGCAGCAGGCGTCTCGCGACCAAAGCCTGCAGCTCCGCTGGCAGCGTGGGGCTCCGCGAGACGTCGTCGAGGTCGAGCTGCGAGCAGCGGCCGGCAGGCTCGTGTGCACGCAGCGCGATGCCGGCCACCTGGAGCTGCCTTCGGCCATGCTGCAGGCGCTGCCCCCGGCCTCGACCGCCCGCCTCACGATCCGCCGCCTGCGCATACAGTCCTTTGACGCCCCAGGCTTCGACCTGGCCTACGTGAAGCTCGCCTCCGCGCTGACTACCGAGCTCGTGCTCCAGTAAGGCCAGTACCACAAATCATGCAGCTAGCCCCGGGGCCGGCGACTCGCGCGGCAGCCGCTATAGCGCTAGGCTCTGTCCCAAGACGTCGGGTCAACATAACATTGCCAGGTCGGCGTTGAGGCGCCCGGCCAGCAAGGCGCGCTGTCGCGCGAATGCTCCCTGTATTCGAAGGCGGCGCAACACCGCTGGACGGGATGGATCGAAATCGAAGTGGCGATGTTACTTTGACCCGGCGCCCAAGAACAGGGACCAGGATTCCGGGTGAGCGACGCCGTGGCCGTGCCGTGCTCGAACCAAGCAATACCGGACGATTTCGGGCGGGAGAGGACGCGTGCTGATGGCTGTGAGCCCGCCCGCAAGCCGACGCATGGCCAACGATGACAAGCTAGCTCCGCGCTCGAGCCGCGCACAACTCCACGCCTTCTTGGCGGAAGCCACCCGTACGCCCGTGCGGCTGTCCGAGGGTCGTGGCCGGCTGCTTTTCGCCTTGGATGCCACGGCCAGCCGCGAGCCCACCTGGAGTCAGGCCTGCGCTCTGCAGGCCGAAATGTTCAAGGAGACCACTGCGCTCGGGGGCCTCGAGGTCAAGCTGTGTTACTACCGGGGTCTCGGGGACTTCGGTTCGAGCCCATGGCTCGAGCAGTCCGAGCAGCTGCTCGGCCACATGGCGGAGGTGCACTGCGTCGGGGGGTTGACCCAGATCGGGCGCGTGTTGCGCCACGCCCTGGCCCTGTCGCAAGGCGCGCGAATCAACGCGCTCGTCTTCGTGGGCGACTGCGTCGAGGAATGCACGGACACGTTGAGCCAGCTTGCCGGAAAGCTCGGTTTGTTCGGTATCCCCGCGTTCGTGTTTCAGGAGGGCCACGATCCGCGAGCCGAACAAGTGTTCCGGCACATCGCAGCCTTGACTCGCGGAGCCTACGGCCGCTTCGATGCCGGCAGCGCCCGGCAGCTGCGCGACCTGCTGAGGGCGGTCGCCGTGTACGCGGCCGGCGGCAGGACAGCCCTCGATCGCCACGCACGGCTCAAACGGGGAGCGGCCCTGGATCTCATGCGGCAGTTGCCAGGCAGTTCGTAGGACGTGGCCAAGCTGACGCTGCTAGCGCTCGCGCTCGTGGGCATCTTCTTCGGGGCACGCTGGCTGTTGCGGCGGGGGCTGGGTGCGTCGCGCTTCTTGCGGGTTGTGGCCATAGCCACGGCAGTCGGCCTGCTGCTTTACCTCGCGCTCTCAGGGCGCCTTCACTGGCTGTTCGCCGCTGCCGGTTCGCTGCTGCTGTTTGCGCGCCGGCTGATCGGGCTTGCGGGGCTGCTGCCGTTGTTGCAGCAGCTACGCGGCCGGTCGGCGGGCGCAGCACCCGGCCGGGGGGCTGGCTCGGACTCCAGAGCGTCGAGTGTGCGCACGCGCTTTGTTCGCATGTCGCTCGACCACGACAGCGGCGTGATGACCGGCGAGGTCCTGGAAGGACCGTTGAAGGGCCGCCGCATCGAAACCCTGAGCTACGAGGATCTGCTGCAGCTTCTGTACAGCTGCCGGCAGCAGGACCCGGACTCCGCCTTGCTGGTAGAGTCCTATCTCGATCGCGTGCACGGTGCGCGCTGGCGCAAGGACGATGCGGCGCAAGGCGAGCGGGACGCTGCCAACGGCAGCGCGCGATCCGGCAAGATGACACGCGCGGAGGCCTGCGAGGTCCTCGGTGTTTCCGAGGATGCGACCGAAGAGCAGATCAGCGCGGCACACCGCGAGCTGCTGCGCAAGGTGCATCCCGATGTCGGTGGCTCCACCTACCTGGCTTCGAAGATCAACCAGGCGCGCGACCTGCTGCTGGGACGGTAGGCTAGCTAGATCCATGTCGACTCCACCGGATTTCGAACCGGCTCGGGCGCTGGATTTGCTGCGAACGAGCTACGGCCTTGACTTCGATGCACGACTGACCCAGCTGCCCAGCGAACGCGACCAGAACTTTCGCATGACCACGCCGAGCGGCGACGCTTTCGTGCTTCGAGCAGATTGTGTCGGAACATCCTGACCTTGCGGCGAGGTCTCTCGAGTCGCCAGAGCGCCAGCGCGATCGCGAAGACCAAGTGGGCGTGGTGGTCCAGGTTGTTCGCGCCAGGGGCACGCGCGGCGCGCAAGCTGGCCCGCGAGCGAAGCCGCTATCCCGGCGGCGGATACCTCCACGCCGTCCAGTCGGTCGCGATGCTGCAGGCACAGCTAGGCGCTTTGACGAACTGCCTGCAGAGGGTGGATGCCGCCAAGGATCCGGACCTCGACCTTGTGCTCCACCTGGTCGCCAGCCACCACGGGGAGTGTCGCCCCTTTGCACCGGTCCTCATCGACGAGAGCCCTGTCGAGGTGTCGCTCGACGGCCACGAAAGCGAGCGGTTCGGTCAGATCGACTTCGCCGCGACGACCTCGAACAATGGGCTGCATTCGGCAATTTTGGACCCTCATCGGTGACGAACTGATGAGAGCACGTTCGATGGACAGGCCGATGACTCTGGGCATGTTCGCTCCCAGGCCGTTCTTGGTCCTGAGCGACGATAGGCAACCGATAGACGCCAGCGCAGGAGGCACTTGCGCGGTCGCCGCCCCGCGAGGTCAGAAGGGGGACTCCATGACCGCTTGGCTCCAGGAGAGATCGTCGAGCTCAATCGCGGGAAGATCGGCGTGGTCGCCAAGTCCATGGACGAGCCGAATGCGGGCTGCCCGTACTGCGAGAGGCAAATATCTCAAGCTAGCGCGGCGAACGCCGGCGGCGCGGCGGCGGCGCCGATCGCAGTAAAGTCCCAGGCGCCAACAATTCAGTCCTTTCACCTCGGCACAGCCGTTGCATTCCGAGCGGGTGTGACGCAGCCACGTCAGTACCTGCCTGGCTCCACGTACATGTTGACGCGCCGGGTGGTCGGGCGACACTATCTGCTGCGGCCCGACGAGCTCGTCAGCCAGATCTACTTGTATTGCCTGGCCACCATGAGCGAAAAGCACGGGATCGCCGTACACGGTTTCACCCTGATGAGCTCCCACGCCCACTTAACCGTGACCGATACACGGGGTGAGATGGGTGCTTTTTTGCGTGACTTCCACCGTCTCGTGGCCAATGCCATGAAGCTGGTGCGTGACTGGGATGGCATCCTGTGGGACGGCAGCGAGCCCTCGGTCGTGCGGCTTGAAACGCCCCATGCATTCGTCCAACAGGCGGCTTACTTGATCGCCAATCCGGTCAGTGGAGGCGCCGTGCCGCGCTCCAAGCAGTGGCCAGGGCTCATCGTGCATGCCGACGAGCTCGGCCGAAAGTGCTGGACCGTGAAGCGGCCCGACCTGTACTTCGACGCCGAGAGCTGGCCCAAGACCGCCACGCTCAAGCTCAAGATGCCCGAGGATCTCGGCATGACCGACGCCCAGGTGCGCGAGGCGGTGGCCGAAGAGGCCGAGCGGCTGGAGCAGGAAGCTCGCGACGCCATGCGAGCCAAAGGCCGAAGCTTCATGGGCGTCGAAAAGGTCCTCTCTGTCTCGCCACAAAAACGTGCCACCACCCCCGAGCCGCACGCAAAGCGCAATCCCACCTTCGCCGTCGGCCGCCATCAACCCGAAGCCTATCGCGCCGCCGTGGAAGCGCTGCGTGCCTTCCGCACGGCCTACCGCGACGCCCTGCATCAATGGCGACAGGGCCTCCGCTCCGTGCAGTTCCCGGCGGGCACCTATCTAATGCGGTGGCTGCATCACGTCGACGTCGCCCCAGCGCCCGGATAGCGCAGCGCTTCAAGGCTTCGAGCACCCATGCGGCACGGATGGCAGCATCCGGCCGCATCGGTCCGTCCGTTCCGGACCCTACGGTGCACAGCACCGCTGTCAGTCAGCGAACGTGTGGCGTTGCCTCGAGCGTCTCCCCCGCCCTGTTGTCAGGCGCGAAGGCTCATGGCACGCTCGCAGAACCTCGTCGGCGTCACCGGAACCCAATCCTCGCGTGGTCAACGCCGGTCAGTGCGCGCTCGCGCTTGCGCGCTCGCGCTTGGTTGCCGGCTGACGTGCGGGGTAGGCAGCGCATAGCCTCTCGATGTCGTAGCTCGTGAGGTCGGGGCGCTCGGCGCTCGCCAG